>CAZQLG010000143.1:0-7024 GCA_964594105.1 uncultured Desulfococcus sp.
ACTGATTGATGGTTCCCTGATGATTGTGAATTTCATCCATCAGGATTTTAAAACAACCATCCATTATCTGGTGGACTTCTTCCGGATCGAGTTTTTCCGACATCGACGTAAACCCGGCGACATCGGCAAAAAGCACCGTCACCCGTTTTCGCTCGCCCTCCATAGCGCTCCGGGAGGTGAGGATCTTGTCGGCAAGGAATTTGGGGGTGTAGGAGTGGGGTTTGTTGAAGTCTATGGAAGAGGCTTGTTCTGGTGTTTGTAGAGGATGGGCGCATTTCATGCAAAAATTTGCTACTTCAGGATTCTCAAACTGGCATTTTGAACATTTCATTTTTTAAAGCCCATTCAGAACTTTTTGTGTTTTTTTCAGCCAGTAATCCATCTCCATATTTATAAACATCTTTTCGGCCTTTTTCAGATTTGCCAGCGCTTCATCTTTCCGGCCAATGTCTGCATAGAGTTCTCCCAGGAAAAGATAACCTTGGGCGATATCCGGATTCAATTTCTTTTCCTTGAGGAATTCTAAACCATTTAAGATATTATTCTCTGCGACAGCTATCTTTGATGGGTCAATTTTGCCCGATATTCGACCGTTTAAGATTAATGATTTCGATTCTATATACTTTGAATCAATTTTGCGTGACAGTGTTAACGTCTCTTCAACAGATTCACACGCGCATTTAATATTGCCGGATTCAAAATAACTTTCAGAGAGTATCCAGGAGATTAAGCCGACAAAAATGTGCAAGTTAATATCTATCATCATTTTGATACTTTTTTTGCTATATGTTTGACATGCTTCATGATCCCCAATAATTAAATAGCTCCAAGTCAAGGGAAAGTATGCAATTGCCAAACCCATTGGACCTATATTTATTTTTTCCATTAGATTTATACTCTCTTTTGCATGCTGTAATGCAAGTGCACCATGACCTTTGGTGCAAAAATAAAAACCATAAAATGTTTCAACAAGCGCGATAGAGAATAAGTGATCGATTTTACTTGCAAAACGCTGCCCTTTTTCGCAGAAGATTTCGCCTGTATTAAATTTTCCTAATTGTCCCATGGCAAAGCCAGATGTTGCACATAAAAAGGAATAAGCATTAGCCGGACGTCCAAAAGATTCAGCTTCTTTTTTTGTTTTTTCAAGGAGATCAATTGCTTTTGATGATATATCCACGAATTTTTCAAAATCACCCGTGTAAACAGTTGCATAAAAATAATTAAGTGCATTCACGACCATTAATTCAATATCCTCAGTTTTTTGCGCAAGATGCACACATTTTTCCGCGCATTCCAATCCTTTTGAATGATTTCCTTTTAATGAGTAATATTGACCCATAATCCCATAAAACTGAGCCAGACTCTTTTCATCATCACACTCTTTTGCCAGTGTTTCACCGTCAAGCAGAATTGGAAGACAATATTCAGGCAAGCCCAGCATTACTAATGGTTTTATCATTAAATAAATGAGTTCAAGCTTTTTCTTCTTATTCTCCTTGCTGTCATGAAGCCTGTTGATAAAATTCAATGCTTCGTTATACAAACTAAAGGCTTCCATCATGGAATAATTCTCGTACGCTTTTTCACCGGATAATCTAAAATAATAATACGCCTTCTCGAAGTTATCGCTTTTTGAATAATGATAGGCCAGCATTTCATAAAATTCTTTCAACCGGTCAATATAGATTTCTTCGATGGCCTTTCCGATTTTTTCATGTAGCTCTTTTTTTCTGGCAACAAGGAGGGTGCTATAGGCGACTTCCTGAATGAGTGCATGTTTGAAGATATACTCCAACTCGGGGAAAAGGTTCTTTTCATAAATAAACTCCAATCCCTGGAGATTTAACAGGCAGGATTTGAGATCTTCATGCATGCCGGTGATCGTATGAAGAATACGGTAGGCAAAATCTCTGCCGATCACGGACGCGACCTGCATGGTCCGCTTCAGGTTATCTTCAAGGCGGTCCATACGTGCGGCGATGATTCCCTGGATGGTGTCCGGCACCTGAATCGATGCTGCATTGTCGATGAGAATATACGCATCATTTTTTCTCTGAATAGTACCGTTTTCAAGCAAGGCGTGGGTGAACTCCTCCATAAAGAGGGGGTTGCCGGCGGCCTTGTTTAGAATCAGGTCCTTTAGTTCAGGGA
The DNA here is from genome assembly GCA_964594105.1 of uncultured Desulfococcus sp. Taxonomy (GTDB): domain Bacteria; phylum Desulfobacterota; class Desulfobacteria; order Desulfobacterales; family Desulfosalsimonadaceae; genus SURF-3. The sequence continues at coordinate 2,155 of CAZQLG010000143.1, forward strand.
CAACCTCTGCGCCTTCGAGGATGGCCTGAACCAGTTCGACACTTGAAGATGTACCGAGTTGTTGGAGTCCAATCTTGGTATAATAAGATTTGCTCCCCCATTGATGCGTATATTCCGGCCGATAAAGGAGAAGCAGCAAAATGTGAGAATTTGCAAGCCATCCGATCAGATAATTGATAAATTCCTCTGATGTCTTATCGATCCAGTGCAAATCTTCAATGACAAGGATGAGCGGCTTGTTTTGGCTTTTTCTAATAAAAAGATCCCTAATGGCTTCAAATGTTTTTTCTCTTTTTTCTTTGGGTTCAAGGCGGGCAAAAGTTTCATCATCGGGTTTTAGCGATAAGAGTTCCTGAAAAGGCGAAATGATACTCTCAAGTTTATTATCAAGGAGTAATGCCTCATCTTTGATCTTTTTTTTGATAATATATTCCCGATCCGCCTCATTGACATTAAAATAAGATTTTAAAATATTGAGTATGGGCAAATATACAATGGAACTGCCATAATGAAGGCACTGACCTTCAAGCCATGTGTTTTCTTCACGGGTCATCTTATTTCTAAATTCAAGGGTGAACCTGGATTTGCCCACACCAGCTTCTCCAACAATCCCGACAACCTGGCCGCAACCTGATTTAACATTGGTATAGGCTTCCATCAGCGGGGCCATGGAATTCTCCCGGCCGACAAACCGGGTCAGCCCTTTTGCAAATGAAGCGCCAATGCGGGTATCCACCTCATTTTTTTTAATGAGCTCAAACGTCTCCTGCAGCTCCTCTTTTCCTTTAACAGCAAGCTTTCCCAAAGGCTCAAATTCAAAATAATCCCGGACTATTTTATACGTGTTGCTCGATATCAGAACACTTCCCGGATTGGCGTGGCTTTCCATTCTTGATGCAAGATTAACTGTATCCCCGACAGCCGTATAGTCCATTCTCAGATCATTGCCTATCGTCCCTACGATCACAGGACCTGAGTTCAGCCCGATACGTATTTCAAAGTCGCAGCCATAGGTTTTCTTAACGGTTTCTCCATATTCGGAAATTACTTTCTGGACAGATAACGCCGTGTAGCAGGCTCTCTGGGCATGATCCTCATGAGCAATCGGTGCGCCAAACAAAGCCATCACTCCGTCGCCGGTGAACTGGTTGATAGTGCCTTCGTACTTATGGATTTCATCCATGAGGATTTTAAAACATCCGTCCATGATCTGGTGGACTTCTTCAGGGTCGAGTTTTTCGGACATAGAAGTAAAACCTGCTACATCGGCAAAAAGCACTGTGACGAGCTTGCGTTCTCCCTCGATGGAACTGCGAGAGGTCAGGATCTTATCGGCAAGAAATTTGGGGGTATAGGATTGGGGCGCGGAGTAGTCGGGCGGTTTTTGGGGTGCCTGGAGGTTGAGGCCGCATTTTCCGCAGAATTTTTTTCCAAGCGGGATTTTGGCCTGGCAGCCGGGGCATTGAATTTCAAATTTAGCCCCACATTCTTCACAGAATATGACATCTTCACGATTATCAAACTGACATTTCGGGCATTTCATTGTTTATTCCTCAATATGCGGTAAATCAGCCAATTTTTTCTTCACCTTGTCCGGCTCTATCAAAGTTCCGAGGCGCTCAAAGATTTCCAGGGCTTTCGTGAGATACTCCCGTGCTTGTACTGTATTTCCCTGCTTTTTATATAACCGGCCCAAACCGCCATAAGCCAAAGCTAATTCGTTTTCAGCCTTAATGTCTTTAAAAATGGTGATGCTTTTTTCGAAATGGGGTAGCGCTTTAGAAAAATCGGTTTCCAGAGCGACTTCACCCAGCAGGCGCCGAGCTCGCCCAATATAGAACTTTGCCCCACAGCGCGCGGTGACTTCCAACGCCTCCTTAGATGTCTGTTCTGCCTTATCATACTCTTCAGCTATCAAATATCCTTCAGCAAGAGCTGTGGAAACAATAATTTCAAAACTGGCAAAGCCTCCATTTCTAAAAATTTTGACATATGTATCAAGAATCTCGATTCCTTTGAGTGGCTCTCCGGCTCGGCACCAGGCCCATGCAAGAACACACTGTGCCCATGCTTTGTATCCAGGGGTAGGAGATTTCTTAACCGACAGCTCCCCATATTCAATGGCTCGACGTGTATCCCCTTTAAAAAGATATGCAAACGAAATGGAAAAAGCCGCATATGAAATCTGGCCATCGTCTGAATATTGCTGAGCCACTTTTAATGCATTTTGGCCTTCCGCCACTGCCTTGTCCCAGCAACCACAAAATGTATGAGCCATTGAATTGGCAACAGAGGATCTCACATACACCAGAAGGTTAAAATGCTCAGCCATCATATGAAGAACATTTTCCTGCAAGGCAAAAAATTGGTCGTAGTCACATTTGAACAGATGGCCCCATCTAAGAAGTGCGAAAGCATTTCCGGCATATTCTGAATTTCCCGCAGTCTCACAAAGTTTTATCGCTTTTGTCTCTGACTGGATGGCCTTATCAAAAGAGCCGAAAACTAATTCACAAGCCCCCATGCGGGTATAGATCCCGCCTGCCAGTCCCATATTGTTTATCTCAGTCGCAAGAGACTCATAACGTGTTAATAGATCATAATACTCAGGTATTTGAAGAACCTGCTCAAATACAAAATATTGATTCACCAGAAGAGAGATGCGTCGTTCTTGATTCTCGGTGGTATCCGGCATGGTGTCTATAATCTCCATGGCCTTATAAAAATAACCTTTGGCATCTTCCATGGAACTCGCATTGAATGCTTTCTGATTGGCCAGATCCAGATACGCCACTGCCTTTTCCTTGTTGTCGCTTCGCATATAGTGGTAGGCCAAAACATCGTAATATTCTTCCAGCCTTTCAGAATAGAGTTCCTCTATGACATGACCTATTTTTTCATGAATCTCTTTTTTTCTTTTTAAAAGCAGGCTGCCGTAGGCCACCTCCTGGGTGAGGGCGTGTTTGAAGATGTATTCCAGTTCCGGGAAGAGCTGCTTTTCATAAATGAACTCCAGGCCCTGGAGATTTAACAGGCAGGATTTGAGGTCTTCTTTCATGCCGGTGATGCTTTGGAGGATGCGAAACGCAAATTCCCTTCCGATCACCGATGCCACCTGCATAATCCGTTTTAAGTTTTCCTCCACCCGGTCGAGGCGGGCTGAGATGATCCCGGCGATGGTATCCGGCACCTCAATTTCTGAAGCGTTTTTCGTTAAAATATACGCCTGATTCTTTTTTACGATAGAGCCGTTTTCCAAAAGACTGTGAGCGATTTCCTCCATAAACAGGGGGTTGCCGCCGGATTTGCTTAGAACAAGGTCTCGGAGTTCCGGAACAGGCTCGCCGTCCTCAAGAATGGCCTTCACCAGTTCGGAGCCTGAAGCTGTACTGAGTTGATCAAGGCCGATTTTTGTGTAATATGACTTGCTCCCCCATTGATGGGTATATTCCGGCCGGTAAAGAAGAATGAGCATCATACGGCAATTGGGCAGCGAATCGATGAGGTATTTAATAAAATCCTCTGATGTTCGATCCATCCAGTGGAGATCATCTACTACAATTGTCAGCGGTTGATTTTCACTCTCTCGAAGCAACAAGTCTCTGATCGCTTCAAAGGTCCTGAGTTTTTTTACCGCGGGGTCGAGCTGTAAATAAGCTTCGTTATCGACTTTGACAGACAAGAGTTCCTGAAAGGGGGACAGCGTCTTTTTAAGTCTTTCATCAAGCTGGAGGATTTTATCTTTAATCTTTTTCTTGATGATAAACTCCCGATCTTTCTCATTGATATCAAAGTAGGATCTTAAAATATCGAGTATTGGCAGATATGGCATGGAACCGCCATAATGGAGACAAAGGCCTTCAAGCCAGGTGAATTCATTTTGGGGCAATTTTTTACGGAACTCAAGGATGAGTCTTGACTTTCCGATACCAGCCTCTCCAACAATGCCCACCACCTGGCCTGATCCCGATTGTACTTTTGCATAAGCCTCCATCAGACTGGCTATGGAATTTTTACGGCCCACCAACATAGTCAAACCCTTTGCAACAGAAGCGCCGATCCGGGAATCCACATCTCCTTTTTTGATCAGCTCAAATGCTTCCTGTGGTTCCTTTTTACCTTTAACATCTATTTTCCCGATAGATTCAAATTCAAAAAAATCATGTGCTATTTTATAAATGTTAGCCGATACCAGGACCCTGCCGGGCGTGGCATGGCTTTCCATTCTTGATGCCAAATTAACCGTGTCTCCGATAGCGGTATAATCCATCCTGAGATCATCGCCTATGGAACCAACGATTACCGGTCCGGAGTTCAGCCCGATCCGAATTTTAAAGTCGATATTGGAATCTTTTTTTACCTTTTCGCCATAGTTTTCTATCGCTCGTTGAATAGATAGCGATGCAAAACAGGCACGCTGGGCATGATCTTCATGGGAAATTGGGGCACCGAATAACGCCATCACTCCGTCGCCGGTGAACTGGTTGATAGTGCCTTCGTACTTATGGATTTCATCCATGAGGATTTTAAAACATCCGTCCATGATCTGGTGGACTTCTTCAGGGTCGAGTTTTTCGGACATAGAAGTAAAACCTGCTACATCGGCAAAAAGCACTGTGACGAGCTTGCGTTCTCCCTCGATGGAACTGCGAGAGGTCAGGATCTTGTCAGCTAAAAATTTTGGTGTGTAGGCTTGGGGTTCGGAATAGTCGGGAGATTTTTGGGGTGTCTGAAGGTTTTGGCCGCATCCACCGCAGAATTTGAAATGAGGCGGGTTACTTGAATTGCAATTTAGACAAATTTTTTCTAATTTTGATCCACATTCACCACAAAATTTAATCCCGTCAGGATTTTCAAACTGGCATTTTGG
>CAZQLG010000144.1:0-6980 GCA_964594105.1 uncultured Desulfococcus sp.
GGCGCACCTCTGATGTAAATCTTTGTGCCACCAACGCCAATAATTAATAAACATATTACCACCCTTTTCTTCAATCATATTTCAAAATGATCAATCTCAAAGTTACTTTTTATATCAAAAGATACTTCATGTCAATTCCTGAAATTCATTCTTAAAAATATGATTTTTTAAAACCATAAACAGACCATAAACAAAATTGATGCTGCATAGAGTTATAAATCCGCCTTCCGAACAATACGGCACAGACCAATTACGATCTTATACTATTTATCTTATTCAGGAATCTTCACATTGTTTACTTGACACACATCCGGCTTTTGATAATAATTTAGCGATCACATCATACGAACCTACAGGGTTACGGTAAAAATCAGAGGCGGAAACAATTAAAAGGAGATATAAAATGCCGGAAAGCAAAGGACTCGATCTGAATTCATTTTTAGAAAATCCGGAAGTCCAAAAAGTCACAACACCTTTTACGAATGATTTTCAGGAACGGCTAAATTTTAAGCCCCAGGCCTGTGAAATTTTTAGTCGTCCGGTAACCCGACTTGATAATGATCTGCAGTATGAATTTGATATCCACCCAGCCACAAAAGAAGCACTCCCCCATATTATTGACAATACGGTTCAGCGCATTATCGGCATTGAAACACCGGACGCAGACCTAACAAAAGAATACACCAGGCAAAGAAATATCGGCATTGTATTTTCCGGTGGGCCGGCACCCGGCGGACACAATGTGATTGCCGGACTTTTTGACGCCATGAAAAAGGCCAATCCAAACAACAAGTTATTCGGCTTTATTCTAGGGCCGGAAGGAATACTTGAATGTGATGCTGTTGAACTCAATAAAGAGATAATTGACGCCCACCGGAACCTCGGCGGTTTTTCCATGATTAAAACCGGGCGCACAAAAATCGACTCAAAAGAAGAAATGGCCCTTGCCCGGGAAAACTGCAAAAAAATGAACATAGACGCCATTGTTATTGTCGGCGGCGATGATTCCAACACCAATGCGGCGTTTCTGGCTCAGGAATTGTTTGATGACGGTATTCAGGTCATCGGAGTGCCCAAAACCATTGACGGCGATATTCAGGTCAAAGACAAAACCGGAAAACTTCTATGCGCCATCTCATTCGGCTTTCACACGGCGGCCAGGGCGTTTGCAGTAAATATCAACAACCTGTGCTCTGACAGCAGTTCAGATGTGAAATACTGGCATGTTTGCAAAGTCATGGGCCGGGTGGCCAGCCACCTCGCTTTAGAAGTCGCGCTTCAGGTTCATCCGAACATGTGCCTGATCGGCGAAGAAATGGCGGATTATATTGATAGTCAACGGCTTGAAAAAGCAAATGCCGAAGGAGTTATCGATTATACAGCCTTCGGCATGACCCTCCGGCATCTTTCCAGGGTTATCTGCAATGCCATTGTACGGCGAGCGGAGATGGGCAAAAATTACGGCGTGATGGTCATTCCCGAGGGAATACTGGAATTCATCAATGAAATTCAAATATTTATCATAAAATTAAATACGATTATCGCAGAATACAACCAGACCCATGACACGGACTTTCACTCGGATTTCATCACCCTTGACGACAAACTGGACTACCTGCGCCGCCTGGCCAGGTTTTCCCGCGAAGATAAGAATTTTTTCATCTGGAATACCCGAGATGACGATCTTTTCAGTGATATTCCCGCATTTTTCAAAGAAGGCCTTTTGACCGAACGAGACAGCCATGGAAATTTTCAATTCTCACAGGTAGAAACCGAAAAAGTTCTTTTGGGCCTGGTGCAGGACTACCTGAAAATCCGGCAGGAGCAGGGACGCTATAAAATCGGCATCAAACCGGAATGGTTTAAAAAAACATTGAAAAAAGAAGGATTTGACCCGGATTATTACGGACCAATCCTGTTTAAAAACTTTAACACGGATGACCCTTTTCTGCTGGCCAAAGAGGCTCTTGTTTCAATAAAAACATTGAATCAGGAACTGGTCAAAGAGGAAGTGATTGGTAAAAATGATGATATCCCGCCGGTGATTCAAAACGTTTTTAAAACGACAATTCCCAAATTCAAAACCCAGGTTCATTTTTACGGCTATGACGGTCGCGGCAATGACCCCACCTGGTTTGACTGCACGTACACATACAATCTGGGGCTGACGGTTTTTTCCCTGATAGCCAACAATGCCACCGGTCAGATGGCGGCAATTCAACATCTTGAAAAAGACTTTTCAGACTGGGAACCCATTGGCATTCCCATTGCCCCGCTCATGCACCTGGAAGAAAGAAAAGGAAAGCTGGCGCTGGTCCTTGAACGAACGGTTGTGGACATTGAAGCCCCGGCCTTTAAAGTCGTTGAAGCCCTGCGCGAAAAATGGCTCGCAGCAAATCCCGGACCCGACCAGTTCCGACGTCCCGGCCCCATCCGATTCTCAGGCATCAGTGTGGACAGCAAACCATTAACCATGACATTGAACAATCTGGGACGGCCACAGATTTGATTCGTTCTGTTCTGTTTTTCAAACAGAAAACCGCCCATCTGAAATTATCAGACGGGCGGTTTTATTTTCCCCCAAATTTGACTCGTTCAAATTCAGGTCAAGCATTCACCCGTTCAATTACTTTTTCTACGACCTGCCCAAAGGCTTTTGCCGCCGGTGCATCCTTATTCTCTTCCTGGTAAGATTTCCCGGTATCCCCGGCTTTCACAATTTTCGGATCAAACGGAATTTTTCCTAAAAAATTAACGTTAAACTGTTTTGCGGTCGCTTCCCCACCGCCGGTGCCGAACAACTCCGCCGTTTTTCCGCAATGCGGGCAGACATAACCGCTCATATTTTCAACCATTCCCACGATATCCGTATTGACTTTTTTACAAAAGTTAATCGATTTTCGGACATCAGACAGCGCGACCTCCTGCGGGGTGGTCACGATAATCGCCTTTGCGTCTGAAATCGTCTGAACAACACTTAACGGTTCATCGCCGGTTCCTGGGGGCGAATCAACAATCAAAAAATCAAGTTCTCCCCAGTCAATATCTGTTATAAACTGATTAATGGCAGAATGCTTCAGCGGACCCCGCCAAATAACCGCATCGTCCTTATTCGGCATGAAGCATTCCATGGATATGGCTTTTAAGTTATCAGAATACCTCATTGGAATTAATTTTGCGACTTCTTTTGACGCCGTCACTTCACCTTGCAATCCCAGCATACGGGGGACATCCGGCCCATGCAAATCAACATCCATAATGCCGACCTGATATCCCTTTTTTGCCAGCGCAATCGCCAGATTAACCGACACACTGGTTTTACCCACGCCGCCTTTACCGCTCATAACAATCAATTTATATTTTATTTTTGACAACGTATTTTTTAATTCAACTGCCTGTTGTTGTTTTGCCGGATCCTGTATGCCACCGGTCCCGCTCTGACCCTTTTCCATACAAATACTTCTCCTTTCTATTAATACAAACCACCTGCATCAAATAATACAATACAAAAAAGCACCCCATCCGTAAATATGCGGTCACTTTTTTACTTCTATGTTTTTAAACCATCCAATTTATTCGGAAGTCACCCGAAAAACCCCATTGTGACGGCATGACGGGCACACCTGCGGTCGCCCGGTACCCATATCTTCATGCCATTCATAGTGACACTTTTCACAGGTGAAAAGACGTTCCGTAGAGCTGATCTCATAGTTGCCGCCTTCAATATTGATGGCTTTACCATTAATCAACGCATCGGCAACAACTCGCCGGGCCTGCTCGATAATTCTTCCAAACGTTGCCCTTGAAACACCCATCATCTGGCCGGCTTCCTCATGCGACAGCCCTTCCATGTCAGCAAGCCGTAAGGCTTCTCTTTCATCGATGGTCAAACGAATTTCTTCAAGATCAAGCATTGGAATACCCCTGGGTTTAAAATAACAAACCCCTGGATTAAATGCGACATAACGTTTTTTATGCGGTCTTCCCATAATCTACCTTAATTTTGAGCATATTCTCATGCAGTTAAAATTAATGTCTACCTGGCCACTTGTCAAGTTCAAACAAAAAATATCCGATGGCTTCTCAAAAAGTCCAAATTTTTTGTTGCACTGCATTCTTCGTCACTGCGGAGTAGACCAGCTACGCCTCATTCCGATGAATTTGTGCGCCTCACCAAATTTTATATAATTGGTGGAGCTTTTTTATTTGCCATCCGAATCTGATTTTTTAACAGTCTATCATTTTTACTCTTCCGAATTTCCGTTCTTACACCTTACAGCAACCGATCCTGCATGGGCACCTAACCCTTCCACATTGGCCAGGCGCATAATGTCATCTGCTTCACGGTCAAAAGCCGTTTTTGAATAATGAAGCAGGCTGGTCTGTTTGACAAAATTATCTACGGATAATGCGGACGAAAACCTTGCCGTTCCACCGGTGGGAAGCACATGATTCGGGCCGGCAACATAATCACCGACCGGTTCCGGGGTGTACTCTCCGAGAAAAACAGCCCCCGCATTGCGAATTTGACCGATATACTCAAACGGTTCCCGTACCTGAATTTCCAGATGCTCCGGTGCAATCCGGTTGGACAGATCAATGGCCGTTTCAATATCCGGAACAATCATGATGATGCCAAAGGCGGCTAATGATTTTTCAGCAATCTCTTTCCGTTCAAGATGAGCCAGTTGAACGGCCACTGCTTTATCAACTTTATCGGCAAGTTGTTCCGAATTGGTAATTAAAACAGATGAAGCGAGTATATCATGTTCTGCCTGAGAAAGCAAATCCGCAGCAATAAAATCCGGATTTGCCGAATCATCGGCAATGACCAGTATCTCACTCGGACCGGCGATCATATCGATGCCGACGGTTCCGGACACCATCTTTTTGGCAAGGGTCACATAAATATTACCCGGTCCCACGATCACATCGACTTTTTTTATGGTTTCCGTCCCATATGCCAGCCCGGCCACCGCCCAGGCACTGCCCGTTTTATAAATAATATCTGCCCCGACTTTTTTGGCCGCCACCAAAAGATGGGGATTGACGGTTCCCTCTTTCGTGGGCGGGGTTACCATGGCAATATGTTTCACACCGGCAATTTTCGCCGGTATAACACCCATCAGAACAGATGAGACCAGCGGGGTCAGGCCGCCTTTGGCACCCGGCACATAAACACCTGCTGCATCCACGGGATTAACCAGTTGCCCCAGTATCACCCCGGGCCGGGGTGTGCTGATCCAGGAGTTTCGACGCTGTTTTTTATGAAATTCTTTAACCTGCTCCACCGACCGGTTGAGTGCGGATCTGAAACTGTCGTCAACCTGTTGTTCAGCCGCCGAAATTTCTTCCTGCGAAACGATTAAATCCGAAACCTTCAGCTCCGGGGCATCAAAACGATTGGTATACGCTATCAATGCATCATCACCGCGCAATTTCACATCAGCAAGAATCTTTGAAACCGTATCAATGTCCTCAGTGCTGAATTCAAAACCCCTTTCGCTGATGGCACGTATCTTTTTTTCAGCATCCGGTGATGGATAACGAACTATTTTCATGAACAATTCCTCAAAATATAGATTCTATATCAATTTAATTATACTTATGTTAAACCAACCATCATGTCAATGGTTCACTCATGGCAAAAATTTAATACAATTGCACGCATATTAAGCATATGCCTGATATCTGACAAATATCCAGTGGTTGACATCCATCATTTAATTTGTCATAGTCAATTTTTTTATTTTTTGAATTAAATATCAATATATAGCCATCAATGGAGGAAGTAAATGTCTGAAAATAGAATTTATAATTTTAACGCTGGCCCGGCAACACTGCCGCTCCCGGTTCTGGAGGAAATCCAGGCATCTTTTTTAAATTACAAATCCAGCGGCATGTCCATTACGGAAGTCAGCCACAGATCCCCCTGGTTTGATGAGGTGATCAACGATGCGATCGCCAGAACCAAACGCCTGCTGGGCTTGGATGACAAATTTCACGTTCTGTTCGTCCAGGGCGGCGCAAGCACACAATTTGCCATGCTCCCGATGAATTTTCTGGCTGACGGCAAATCCGCAGACTTTGTCAATACCGGCACCTGGTCCACCAAAGCCATCAAGGAAGCACAGATTCAGGGAAAATCTCATAACGTAGTAGCATCCTCGGAAGACCGAAATTTTGCTTATATTCCCAAGGACATCCCTTTTAACAAAGACGCGGTTTTCGTTCACATTACATCCAACAATACCATTAAAGGTACCCAGTGGGCACAATTTCCGGATACTGCCGGCGTCCCGATCATCTCGGATATGTCTTCAGACATCATGTCCCGTCCGCTGGATGTGGATAAATTCGGCATGATTTATGCCGGTGCCCAGAAAAATATCGGGCCATCCGGTGTCTGCATGGTCATCGTTCGCGACGACATGCTGAAACTGATACCGGACAACCTGCCGTCCATGCTCAACTACAATACATTTGTCTCAAAAAATTCCATGTACAACACACCGCCGTGTTTTTCAATTTACTGCATTCAGCTGGTCATGAAATGGCTGGAAGAAACTGTCGGCGGTCTGGCTGCCATGGAAAAAATCAACCAGGAAAAAGCTGGCCTGCTGTATGATTTCATGGATGCCACAGGCTTTTACAATGCTACCGCAGACAAAGACAGCCGGTCATTAATGAACGTGACATTCCGCCTGCCCAGTGAAGATCTGGAAAAACAATTCATCAAAGCGGCGACAGAAAAAGAAATGGGCGGCCTTAAGGGCCATCGTTCCGTGGGTGGATGCCGAGCGTCTATTTATAATGCCATGCCAATAGAAGGCGTCAAAACACTGGTTGATTTTATGAAGGAGTTTGAAAAGAAAAACGGCTAATCATTCCGATCTGATTTGCCCTTTGGCTGCGTTATACGAAAATTCCGGTAGCAGGCAACATTGACGCAAGCCTTGCCAAAGAACAAATCAAATCCG
>CAZQLG010000145.1:0-6951 GCA_964594105.1 uncultured Desulfococcus sp.
ATAAATATATCACATGAATATCCAAGCTGTTTCAATACAGCACCCAGTGTGGCAACGCCAGCCCGGGGAAGATAGGTCCGACTGTAAACATGAGTTGATTTTGAGACGGCTTCTACAAGAGCGATTTTAAGATGCGGCATTTAAATTTCTTTCAAAAAATTATCTCCGGTCATTCCTATTTCAGGAATCGAATTGACAGAGAGGTTAAAGGTTAATAAATTAAATGCTGTAAAAAAACAATACAAAACGATCAAGCACTGTTTAAGGAAAAGCCGTTTAAAGTGGTTCCTTCGGCTGCTTTTTTTTAAAGTGCCGGTTTTGTTTTAATATCTATTTTAATATTCGGGCCTTGCGGTATTCCTCATCAGCCCGGTAATCGATACCCAGTTTTTTATAAAGATCGCCGGCAATGCGGTGCAGGGCATCTTCTTTTGGAAAGTATTCGATTGCCTGCTGAATGATGAATAATGATTTTTCATCAGCGTGAAATCTTTGATAGAAATTATAAACATGCGTAAAGTATGATTTTTTGATTTGTGTTTCATTGGGCAGGTATTCCAGCGCCTTTAAATAAACTGTTTCCGCTTTTTGTTTTTTTCCTAAAGAATCAAAGAAATCGCCCAAAGTCAGGTGCGGTTCCACCCTGTCCGGCAATGCGAGAACCAGTGTATCTTCATTAAATTTAAACAATACCATCAGGGAAAGGCATTTTTCGGTTGCATCCGTATTAATTGACATAGCGGATTTTAAAACCTGTAGCCCTTTTGCCACCTGTTTTTTTTCAAATAACATGGCGGCGTATTTTATGTATGCCGCCATGTTTGTTTTATCGGTTTGAATGCTGGTGCGTAAAAGTTTTTCCGCCAGCTTAATATTCTTCTGCTGGGCGACAAAATCCCCGGCAATGTGAAGGTGTCGACTGTTTGTCGGATCCAAACGGATCGATTCGGCATAATGATTAAAAGCGGTTGCTTTTTTTCCCATCATAGCTGCTGTTTGAGCGGCAAATTGATGGTATTTAGAATTGAAGGAATCAAAAGCCGCCGCCTTTTGTGTTGCACAAGCGATTCGGTTAAGTTCTTGTTTTGAAATAGTGGGCTTCAGATTAATATTTTGGTAACCTGAAAAAAGGTAATTGGCAATCAAGGCACCGCCGTTTATATAAATTACGCAAATACATAATAACAGGGCGAATGTTCCGAAAATATAAGGTTTTTTTTTTGATTTTGTTAAATAAGTTGTCGATAAACCACTTCGCAAACGGGTATTTGCCGCAGAAACCGTCAGGGCAAGGATAAAGAAAAAATAAAGCCCGTTGGCCCCGATTTGCATATTAAAGTCAACCAATGAATGGAGTAAAATGGCGCCAATGGATGTGATGCATCCGGCAAAAAGGAGAATGGAATACCTTTCCCGGCGTTTATTGAATGATTTTGCCGCTGGATATAATATTGAAAAAAGACAGAACGACATCAATGCCGACAAAATGATGCCGCCGGTACATAAAAATTCAATATAATCATTATGGGCGTGTTCTAAAACATTATTTCCCGGGAACGTCCGGTAGAGTGGATAGATGTTTTCGATGGTACCTGCACCGGTTCCCAATAAAGGAAAATCCCGGATAATTTTTTCGCAGTCTTTCCATATGATAAATCGGTTGTCATGGATTAAGCCGGATTGACTCCGGATATTTTCAAATCTGTCAAATATGGCATTCCATCCTCTTGTTCCGGTTAAAAATAAAACGATGAGGATTATTACAGCGATAAAAAGTCCTGTTCTTTTTTGTTTTGCCTTCGTAATGACTAATGTCGCAAAAAAGCTCATGGATAAGGTCAATGAAAGAATTCCGCCCCGGGAAAGGCTTAAAAAGATAGATGTTGCGATGAGAATCGCGGCAGTCCCATATAAAAAGTGATGATGGACCCGTTTTTGATTAAAAAAATCGGCAATCCTTCTTTTTAATGAAATTCTTGTTATAATTGGGCGAAACGCCAGAAACATGCTCAGAATCAGGGGGAAAATCATTTCCATGAGCCCGGCATAATGGTTTCGGTTTACATAAGGTCCTACGGGACTTCCGCCATGGCTTAATTGTCTGATCCACAAAATTTTACCATGAGGAAGGGGATAATTCAGGCTCTTTGTTATAAACTCAATGATTACAACAATCGACAGTAGTGCGGCAAACCAGGCAACCACTGCGACGGTTCTTTTTAAGAAAATGCGGTTGGCCAGAAGCTGAACGGCCGTGATGTAAAAAAGCACATACGCGGACAATCGGAGTAATTCCATCATCGTGGCGCGTGGATTGAGACTAATCGGCAGCCATTCAATGGGGCCAATCAGCCCGGAAGAATTGTGATAGATGTCAAAGGTTGCAGGGGACAGGATCTTAACAAGATTTCCCGGCAGGGGGATGATCTGTAATAATATGAATGCAAGAACCAGTATCAGGGGAAGAATTCCCGGCACCTGATAAAATGTTTTTTGTTTTGTAGAAAAATAAAGAAACAGCGCGCTGGCACAAATAATGATTTCCATGATCAGGCAGGACCATGTCTCTACCGTCCCAAATGCCATGGGCGAGAATAATAGTGCGGTTAAAAAAAGAGAATAAGCAGTTTTTTTCATTTTTAAACGGATATGGCTTGTCTTAGGGCTCACTCAAAAATAACTTCACATTTTGTAAGCCGATGCATCCCGCCTGGCTGTGTTGCTCGTCGGTTGAATACGTAAAGTATTCGCCCTCCTCGCGCCTTGCCAGCCGGGTGCCTCAACTCCCAAAATTGTGAATTTATTATTTCGTGAACCCTTAATTTAATGAATTTCGTCTCCGGTCAAAATTGCTGCCGGATTTGTGCTCACAAGACGTTGTGAAGCTTTTTTGTTTAAATGGGTAGCGGCTATTTCAGCAGCCTCAGACAGAACTGGTGTTCGAAATTTTGGAGAATGCGCATCAGAGGCAATAACGTCCACCTTTCCGGAATTCAGCAAATAATTCGCGCAATATTGAATGTCCCCGCCAAAATCACCGGTAAGGCTGCCGGCGGTAATCTGGACGTAAGTATTGTTGTTTAGAAGATTTAATAATAACTCAGGCGAGCGGATGATGGAAAAATTTCGTTCCGGATGGGCAATAATCGGTTTAAGATCTTTTGCGATGAGCCAGGCAAGGATTTTTCCGGCAAAAGAGGGCAAATGGGTATGGGGGAATTCAATCAGCGTATATTTTGTATTGTTGAGTGTATATTTTGGGATTTTGGCGGGGTCCAGGCTGATGGATACTTCGGCACCGGGATATATCTGAACCGGAATATTGTTTTGTTTTAACCGTCGGTTTAACCGGTCAACCCGCTTGATGATATCGGCGATGGTATATTTTTCGTCATAAACATGGGGGGTTGCAATGATTTTATGAATCCCGTCCCTTGATGCAAGTTTTGCCATTTCCAGGGATTCATCAAAATCAGCAGCGCCGTCATCGATATTCGGTAAAATATGGCAGTGAACATCAATCATGGTGTCGGGCTTTATGAAGTAGTATAATCATTTTTATAGTAACCGTATGGGCCATCATATTTAGAATAGTATTGCTGCTGTTTTTTTAAATCCACGGCATTGATGATCAAACCGAGCATTTCGGAATTGATGTCGGTTAACATTTTATATGCTTTGGTCACGGCATCATAAGTGGTTAACCCGGAGCGGGTGACCAGTATGGTTTGTTCTGCAGATTTGCTGATTAAATGGGCGTCGCTGACGTTAAACATCGGGGGCGAGTCAAAAATAATAAGATCGTACTTGTCTGATACATCCGTGATCAGTTTGCTGAGCCTTGATGAGCTTAACAGTTCAGATGGATTTGGCGGAATCGGTCCGGCAGGCGCAATATCCAGACAATCCAACGTATCATGTTTTAAGATGGTTATATCTGATTGGTGTGTCAGGTAAGTGCTCAACCCGGAGGTGTTGGCCAGGTTAAAAATTTTATGAATTCTGGCCCGCCGCATGTCCCCGTCAATCAAAAGTACTTTTTTATCAGATTGAGCAAATGAAATTGCCAGGTTAACGGAGGTTACTGTTTTGCCCACCCCCTGGTTCATGCTTGAAATCAGAATACTTGTGGGGGCGCCGTCCGGTGAGGATAAGAGTATAGATGTTCTAATCGCCTTATACGCTTCGGATATAATTGAACCGGGTGTCTGAGAAACAATTTTTTCAATATTCTGATCGCTGTTTTTTAAAAGCGGGATCATGCCCAGGATCGGCAGACCCAGGCGTTCTTCCGCGTCCTCGGAAGTTTTAACGGTATTGTCCATATACTCAAGGAAAAAGACCAGGCCGATCCCGGCCACCAGGCTGATCAGAATGCCCAGTAAAATAGTTCGTTTCGGCCCTTTGGTAATCGATGAAGACGGGATATCCGCGTTTTCAATCACCCAGACATCGATGGTCTGCTGTTTTTCAGTGACATTAAACTCCTTGATTCGGCTGAGCAACCGGTCATACAAAAGGCGGTGAACTTCAACATTCCGGTTTAGAATTTCATATTGAATAAATTTGTCGCTCATAAAGGCGGCGTTTTGTTTTGTTGTGTCCAGAAGTGTTTGAATGCTTTTTGCCTTTTGCTGTGCCAGCTCATATCTATTTTTAATAGATTGAATAACCTCTTGAATCTCACGATTGAGCTTGTCTTTTAATGCGTTTAAGTCTTTTTTTGTCCGGATCATTTTCGGATGCTTGTATCCGATACTTTTGGACAGGCTGGTTATTTTCTGCTCCTTGTTAATTATTTGCCGCCGCAATTCTTTGATGGTTTCATTGTTGGCAATAACCGGCAGATTTAAGGCCTCTTCCGGTGAGATTCGCTTAATCTCCTGATACATTGATTCCAGTTCATTGATTTCCGCCTGTGCCTGGGTCAGATTGCTGCTGATTTTTGTTATTTTTTCGGGGAAAAGGGCTTCCTGGTCATTGATTGTATAGATATCATGTTTTTTTTTATATTCCCGCAGCTTTTTTTCACTGGCTTCAAGCTTGACCCGTTCAGCATCTGAATTGGTTTTCAACCATTCGAGGCTCTGAGAGGTGGACTCTAATTTCATTTCCAGGAGCAATTGTTTATAAGCTGAAACGGCCGTATTGGCCACGTTGGCGGCAAAAACAGGGTTTGTGGAAGAAAAACTCACATTAACGATATCGCCGTTTTCCAGATTGTTATTAACGGTGATACCGGATTGTACCATTTTTGATAGAGATTTGATTTTTTGATCATCTGTTTTTTTTTCGCTATATTCAATTTTAGCGGTTTGTCCTGATGACAGGTCTCTGGTTGAGATGCCAGCCAGTTTCAGCATAACGGAATAAAGATTTTTAAACCAGTTGATTAAATCTTTGGTAATGGATGACTCCTGACTTTTATTCTTAAAATAGCTGCTGTAAGTTGCATCGAGATTTAATAATTCAACCACTTTTATCGCTACCCTGCTGCTTGTGATCAGCTGGGTTTGTGTGGAAATAAAATAAGGATCGTAGGCAAATCGATTGTTTGATAAGAAAGACGGGTCGAAATTTTTCTGAATTAACAGTTTTGTGGTTGCCTGGTAGACCGGGGGGCTGGAAAATGCTTTGATTAAAATAAACGGAAGGCAAACAAAAAAGACAAGCAGAATGATATTTTTTCGGCGAAGTATTACGTATAAATAATTTTTAATATTTATTTCTTCAGTTTGATTCATGAATTTTTTCCGTAAAAATGATAATTCCGTATAGTCATGGATCTGTTTAAAGATCCACCAATCTTATAAAATTTGGCAAAGCCCATCAGTTTTTCAGGCTTTCAATATACGACGTGCATTCTTTGACAAACTCGTAAAAAGTCGGATTCCGATGGCAAATAAAAAAGTTCCAAATTCGAGGCGCGTAAATCCTGAGTGATGATTCGTACTTAGCGTACTTTGAAGAAACGAAGGATGTAGCGCAACAAAGAATTTGGACTTTTTACGAAGCCATCTTCTTTCAGTTCTGAAAAACTGATGCAACGCAGTAAATGGGACTTTAAACGACGCCATCAAAAATAACTTTCCGGCACCACGATAACATCATTGGGCTGTATCGTCAGGTCCATTTTAACCTTTTCAAGCACATGTTCTTTGTCGTCTCTGGATCGGATAATTCGGATACGGGTGGGGGCTGCTTTATCACTTAGCCCGCCGGCTTTTGTGATTGCCTGAATAACAATCAGGCCTTTTTCATAATCATAGACATCCGGGCTCTTGACTTCACCGGTTACATAATAAACTTTTTTTTTGGGGATAAAGATATTGTCTCCGTTTACTATGGACAGGTTTTGTGATTCCTGTCCCTGTTCCATGAGCTGGAACAGGTTGACGACAATTACTTTTTTTTTCGAATTATTCGGCTGGTCCCTCTGGATAATCACTTCGCCGGCCGATTTTTCCTTTAGCCCGCCAGCCTTGGAGATGAGTTCCAGGAGGGTTGTTTGGCCCTTTAGTTCGTATAGGCCCGGGTTGTTGACTCCCCCGAGAATGGTGGCTTTCCGGTTTCTGAATTCTTCGATAAATATGGTGACGTGCGGATTAATAATATACCCGTCAGCCAGAAGGGCTTCGATTTCTTTGCCGAGATTTTCGGTACTCTGGTCGTCAGCTGACAATTGCCCGATCAGGGGTAGTGTGATCATACCGTCTCCGCTGATCCGTACCGTTGAATTCAGGTCCGGGTGGTCATATACGGAAATGGTTAACACATCGCCTTCACCCAGAATATAATCCTGAGCACCTGTCGGCGGAATGTAGAATAGCAGAAGACTGAGAATTAATGTTAAATAAATACAATACTTCATTTTTTGAGCCTAAATAAAAAAAGCTTACTATAAAATAAGCTGTTTTGCAAAAATAACAATTTTGATGGCGTCGTAAAAAG
>CAZQLG010000146.1:0-6948 GCA_964594105.1 uncultured Desulfococcus sp.
GATTGGGCGTTGTGGGACGGTCCATCCCGATATTACAGTCAACCGTTATAAAAATTCCTTTTTATGGTACCGGCGGCTTAATTGGATGCATTATCAATAAAAAAACCCGGCCCCGTATAATTTTTCGGGGCCGGGTATAATAAACGAATCCCTCTTGTAAAAAATTCGAATTAAAATGAAAGACTGGCCCCAACCCGGAAATTTCTTCCCCGACCTGGAAAGCCAATTTCTTCCTCATAATCCTGATCAAAGAGGTTATCCACTTCCGCATAAACATTGTATTTTTCCTTGAAAGTTCGAGAAATCCGGGCATTCATGGTAAAATAATCATCGGTTTCCACAACTTCATCATCCGGATTGTCTGTCGTTGGAAGGGTGTCATAGACGCCTTCTGCATAAATCCCCTGAACGTCCACCATAACCAGAATCTTTGGAATCAGTGCATTGAAACCAACGCCGAATTGATTTTCCGGAACACCGATAACCCGATCGGTCACCCTTTTATCGCTCTTATTTTCCGCATCAATATAGGTGTAATTGGCGTTTATCTTAAAATATTCACAGAAAACGATATCCAGCGAGGTTTCAAATCCCAACATGGAAACATCCTCCACGTTGTCATATAATTCAACACCGGTGTAATCATCTTCATAATAGTCCCGGGAAATCCAGTCGGATACATCATGATAAAAGCCGGAGACATCAGCGGTTACGCGATCCCCGAACGTCCAGGTCACCCCCAGAGTATAATTGATAGTTTTTTCCGCATCAAGTTCCGTATTCCCCCCCTGGGACGAATAAAGTTCGAAAAGGGCCGGGAATCGGGTTTTTCGGGCCACCGAACCATACACCAGTGTCTCTTCCAGATCCCATGTAAAACCGACCATCGGATTGACCTCATCCATTGTTTCGGGAGTTTCCCCGGCGACTTGCCCGACGAGGTTGTCATCATCGTCAAATTCATAATCTTCGGCTTTATCCACATCAAACCAGTCATAGGAAATGCCGGCATACAGTGAAAGCCCGGAATCGGTTAAATACTCATGCTCCGTGCCGACAGATCCGGTATATGAAGTATATTCATTAAAAGGCAACGCCTCACCGCTTCTATCATCATGCGAATCCCGTTTGTAATGGAATGACAGATGTCCCTTGTGCGGTTCTGCCGCAGAAAAATCGGCAAACAGACTCCCGCCGAAAAAATCATCCCTGTATGAAGATTTGGAAATCACCGTGTCGTAATCCGGGCCGTCATAAGACACATATTCATCCTCATGATCATGGTAAAAAAGCTTGCCCCGAAGCGTAAAATTATCTGAAACAGACTGCTTGCCATTCAGGTCAACACCCCAGTCGCGAAATTCCTCATATCTTGAGAATGTCGAAAAACCGGCATCATCCCCGCTGGTCGGAAAAATTTTGTATTCGTTGGTGGCAGGCGGATGCCCTAATTCCGAATCAAGGACATGAAAACTGACAAAATATTCAGAAGCCGATGACGGCATGATGCCGGCCCGGGCCCAGAACCGGTCTTTATCATAATCGGAGTTTTTACGGAAACCGCCGTCTTCATGAATGCCGTCTTTGTTGGGCATCCATTTTTTTATGCGCGTTGCCGTTTCCGGCGTAAAATCATCTGAAAGGCGCCATCCGTCGGTTTCATCATGGGAATAACTCAACCAGTAATTCACCGCCCCGACCTGATTGCCGTGGGAAAGCTCGGTGCTGTAAGTATTGTGTTCTCCAAGTTCCCCTTTCAGGCTGAAACTTGGTTTTTCAGTACCCTGCCTGGTTATTACATTAATAACAGCCACCTGAGCATTGGCTCCATACAAAACCGACGGTGCATTTTTTGTAATCTCTATTCTTGAAATAATGCCCACCGGGATCTGATCCAGACTGAGCTTTCCATAATACGTTTCATAATAAGGAATCCCATCAATCAAAAACAGGCTTTTTTCCTGTCCGAATCCGTGCACGCTGATCTCCGGCTCATTTTTGCGCCCCCGGGTCATGGTGATGCCCGGTGCGAATTCCAAGGCATCGGCAACGGTCTTGCTGTTAGTGGCTTCGATCTGCTCAAACGTTATGGTCTCGGAAATTCCGATATCGGCGATATCGCTTTTCTCCCCGGTAACAACGATTTCGCCAAGTGTAAAGGCTTCTTGCTCCGCTGCTTCCTGCTCCGTTGCTTCCGCTGAAAAAGAACTGCCGGCCACCAGTCCCAGACAGAGCATGCCGGATAAAAAATAATGCATTAACTTCATTTCTTCCCTCTTTTCAAAAATCAGATTATAGATTATAGATTATAGATTCAATTTTGATTTTAAGACTTCTCTCGAAACAGCATTTTGTTTTTTTGGTTATTTATTGTCAAGTAAATTCTAAAATTAATTAATTATAATAAGAAAATACCTTAAACACACTATAAACGACTATTAATTACTTTAGAGTCTTTTAAGCCATACAAAATGGCACGCATCTTAGTTTTTTTAAAACTGTAGAAAACCACCCTGTTCCTTGTCACCATCCATAACTCCGCTTCCTCCCATGTTAAGTGTTATTTTTCGGAATTTAGAGTTTGTTCTTTGCATTCTTAATTACAATACATCAAAAAAACTATTATATTGACATTATCTTACCTATTTTCATATATCCCTTAAATTAAAGACAACTGCCATAAAAATTATTACACGATCAGCGGAGCAAATCATCAGGAGGGAACATGTTTAAAAAAACCATACCAATGACCATTTCAACCATGCGCATGACAGGGCTGCTGATCGTACTGGCTTTAATATTTTTGACATCCCGGAATACAATGGCGGAGAACCGGCGAACCATAACGGACATGACCGGTCGGCAGGTCACCATATCCGGCGAGGTAAACAGAATCATTCCCACTTTCAAACCGGTCACCCTGTGTATTTTATCGTTGGGACTCCAGAATAAAATTGTCGGCATCGACTCCCATTCCAAAAGAGATCAGCTGACCCGGGCTGTTTTTCCGGAAGTGGAGAATCTGAAGGGGGTGGGCAGCAAATCCACCGGACTCAACTTTGAAACCATAGTCTCTTTAAAGCCGGATCTTGTTGTTCTGTATGCCCAGAAAGACGGTCGTGTCCTTGCCGACCGCCTGGCGGTCATGGGCATACCTGCAGTCATTATTTTACCGGAAAGTTTTGACAGCGTTAAGAAGTCCCTTGAAATCATTGCCCAGGCAGCCGGAAATCTGGAAAAGGCAAAACAGATTGAAGAGGTCATGGATACCATGCTGGATCAGGTGGCATCCAGGATCAAAACCATTCCTATGGCTGAAAGGAAAACCGGATATTTTGCATCTCCCCGGGGGCTTTTCAGTACCGCGACCGGCAATATGCTTCAGGACGAAATTATGGGACGGGCCGGCATCATCAACGTGGCCCATGACCTGAGCGGTTATTTCCAGGATATCTCTCCGGAACAGTTTATTACCTGGAATCCGGATGTTGTAATCCTGTCCCGAAGCCTTGGCCGTCAAACCCTCAATCGATTAAATAATCCGGCATTAAGCCAGGTCCGGGCTATCCGGACAAAAGCGGTCTACCGATTCCCCTGCAACATCGCCCCATGGGATTTCCCGTCTCCGCTTTCAGTGCTGGGCACCCTCTGGGTGGCAAAAACAGTCTATCCCGGCCTGTTTGCCGATACAGACATGAACGAACAAAGCAATCGGTTCCATCAAGCACTGTTTGGCAAAACCTTTCAGGAAATGGGCGGAACACTCAACGATATTATCTATGAGGAACAGTCCCATTGACCTTTCCTTTGCCTGACACCGATAACAGGACACAAAAAAACAGCACCGGAATGATCCGGGGGCTTTGGATTCTGCTGCTGGTCCTGTTTTTATGCTCTCTGATGGCGGGCCGGTTTAAAATAACCGTTTCGGAAATCAGCGCCATAGTGTCAAGCCTGTTTCCCGGCCACAGCCTTTCCCCGGACCTTATTTCCCATAAACTGGTCTTTTTATGGATACGGCTGCCACGATGCCTCATGGCAGTTATGGTCGGCATCGGCCTGTCGGTATCCGGCGCCGTTTACCAGGCAATATTCCGGAACCCCCTGGTTTCACCGGATATACTCGGCGTTGCCGCAGGATGCACATTCGGCGCGGCCTTAGGGATTATTCTGCCCGGAGACTCCTTTTATCTTGTCCAGTCTCTGGCATTTGGATTCGGCCTGCTGGCGGTCTTCATGGCGATCGGCATTGCGCGTCTCATATCCGTCAAACCCGTCATTGTAATGGTTTTGGCGGGCATGGTGGTATTGTCCTTTTTTAATGCCCTGCTGATGCTGCTGAAATATTTTTCCGATCCCTATGATGAACTGCCGGGTATCGTATTCTGGATCATGGGCAGCCTCACCCGGGTGACATGGCAGGATCTGGTCATTACCGCACCGGTAACATGCTGCGGACTTCTGCTGTTTATGCTGCTGCGCTTTCGGCTCAACATCCTCTCTTTGGGAGACATCCAGGCCCGATCCCTGGGGATGAATCCCACCATATTCAGACTGGTGCTGATTGTCACAAGCTCTTTCATGGTGGCCATGACCGTTGCCACATGCGGCCAGATCTGCTGGATCGGTCTGATCATCCCCCACATGGCCCGGACCATTGCGGGCCCGGAGCATAAAAACATGCTTCCGGTCACCGCCCTGCTGGGCGGCATCTTCATGCTGGCGGCAGACGGCGCGGCCCGATCCCTTACACCCGCCGAAATCCCGGTGGGCATTATCACGGCCCTTATCGGCGCCCCGATTTTCGCGTTTCTTTTATACAAAAACAGGGGGAGCGGATGGCTGTAAAACTGGCATGCCGGTCCATCGCATTCAGATACGGTAAAACGGACATTCTCCATGACATTTCTTTTTCCGTTGAGCCGGGTTCTTTTTGTGCCATTCTCGGCCGGAACGGTTCGGGCAAAACCACCCTGCTCCATTGCCTGAACGGCATACACAGGCCCCATTCAGGAAAAATTTTCATCAACAACAAAAATTTAGCTGTTATGCCGCGAAATGAAATTGCCCGACACGTCAGTCTTGTTCCCCAGGAGCATTTGGAAATTTTCCCGTTCAAAGTCATCGATGTTGTGGTTATGGGCAGAGCGCCATTTATCGGGATGACCCGAACACCGTCGCAAAAAGATTACCAGCTTGCCCTTAAAGCGCTTGAAACGTTTAATGCCCGCAGACTTGCCGGGTGTAATTTTAACAAAATTTCAGGCGGAGAAAGACAAATTGCCCTGCTGGCCAGTGCGATCGTCCAAACCAGTGAAATCATGCTTCTGGATGAACCCACCAATCATCTGGATTTCAACAATCAGTACCTGCTTTTAAAAAACATCAAGCAGCTCTGCAAAAGTCGCGAAACCAGCGTTATTGCATCCATGCATGATCCCAATATGGCCATGCTGTTTGCCGATGCGGTGGTCATGATAAAAAACGGAAAAATAATCGCCCAGGGTCCAGCAAAAAATATCATGACCAAAAAAAATATTGATACCCTTTATGATACGGACACGGCAAGGCTGGCAATTTCCAAAACAAAGCATTTTTTTCTGCCGGACGAAATTATTAATGGATAACCGATCAATGGACAACCCTTTGGATAAATCAGCATCTCAGCCCTGCGGACTTTCTGCAGCGCCGACGGCAATTTCCGGGTTTGATTCGGACAATGATTCGCAAAAATCAAAAACCGGCACATCCTTTATCTCAGATGATGATGTCCGGCGCATTATCATCACCGGCGATGTTCAGTCCGGAAAATCCACCCTGGCGGCATTGCTGGTTCAGCGCCTGAAACACAAAAATATTCGTGCGGCGGGCATTATTGCCAGAGGATTGTGGAAAGATGACAAACGGGATGGATTTGATATCGTCGACCTGAATACCGGCCAGACCACCCCTTTGGCCCGGCGGAGGACCACCCGGGCGGATATGCGAAACACCTCCCAAACGCCCTTTAAATTTTTAGAAACGGGAGTGGCGGCCGGACGCAAAGCCTTAAGCCTTGAACAATGCACCCATGCCGGTCTGGTCATTGTCGACGAAATCGGCAAACTGGAAGTCCGGGGACTGGGCTGGGCTCCCTGTCTTGCACCCCTGCTGGCCCTTTCCCAAACCGTTCATGTATGGATTGTCCGGGAGCATCTGGTAAAAGAGATCCGCCGGATCTGGCAAGTCGCCAAAACAGAGGTCATCCATGTCAATGACCCTGATGCATTACAAAAACTGATAACTGCCTGTGTAAAGGAATCGTAAAATGCCGCCGGACACACTTTCAGCCCTCTATTATATAATTTGCGCATGTTTTTTTCTGGCGTTGGTATTTTCAGTGCTAAAAAAAATCCCATGGGCCGGGTGGGCCCTGTCTGCCGGAACACTGGCATGCGGCGCCGGCGTCCTGCTCCTGGTCATCACAGAACACAGACTGCCCCTGTACGGCGCCTTTGAATCGGCCGTATACATGCTTTTCATACTTTCCCTGCTTGAACGTTTCGCCTGTCGATCCGATGAGTTAATGCATTACAAGCGAAGAACCGGAATCATTACCTGCAGTGTCATGCTGCTTGTTCTGGCCCTGCAAATCAATGCACCCAAACAATTCCATCATGATTTTTTCATGTATGAAAATTTATGGGTCAATCTTTTCTTCAATCTCAGGCTCGTGGCGGCTGCTTTTTTTATCCATGCAGCCGTCCTGTTGAATGCAGCGGCATGGAAGCCCCCCGAAGTGCATCCCGCTGATTCGGCAACTGCAGGTCCGGCAACTGCAGGTCCGGCAACTGCAGGTCCGGCAACCGCAGGTCCGGGCGCCGTCATAAAAAATATGTCTTTTGAACCGGCATGCACCCAATGTCATGGCGATGCATATGACCGTGAAACCGCAATCGCCGGTTTTTC
>CAZQLG010000147.1:0-6893 GCA_964594105.1 uncultured Desulfococcus sp.
TCTAAATTGACACCGATCATGTGTTCTCTTTTTTCATCACCGGCCACGCTGATAATAATTGATTTTTCTATCATTTTTTTAAAAAATTCAGAATTAATCGTTAAAAAATCAATATTTTCAACCTTAGGAATCTCTGGAAAATCCTCTGGATTCATACCCACCAAATGATATTCAACATTTTCGGAAGACATTTCTATCCATCGGTTGTCCAGTTCTTCTATATTGATGTAATCCGTTGGAAACATTTTAACAATATCATGCACTTTTCGGGCATTCACGGCTATCACACCCGAGGTTTCCACAACCGCCGGATAATTTCCTTCAAACCCGGTTTCAAGATCTGTTACAGATAGAATAATTTCATCTCCGCTTGCCTTAATTAAAATATTTTCAGTAATTGCCAGGCTGGTTTTTCTACCAACAATTCCCTGAATGCGGGAAAGAACATCCGTAATTTCATTTTTTTGGATTGTGAACTTCATATTGATTTCTTTAATCCTTTATTTAAAAAGATTATATTAATATTAAGGACTGTTCATAACGCTAATAACTTTTTAACTAATTAATTATAAAAAAAATATTAAGTTAAAAGAGTGGTGAAAATGTATTGCATTGTGAATCTAAAACTGCTGACTTATGAACGGTGTTTTTAAAATTGTCTAAAACTATTCGGTTATCAACAAAATATCAATACAAAAATGTTTACAAGAAAGGGTGTAATTACCCTTGTGGATTCCGTTAATGAAAGTGACGTTAAAAGAAATTTATTTTAATTATTTTTGGTGGATATGGCAAACTATTCTTGTATTTGTATGTGGTTTTTTTTTGGTGTTAGGAATCCAGGTTTTAATTAAATCCTACCAGTTAAATAACCCTTTTTCTTTTATGATGATATTTTTTGCATCCAATTTAATTATTTTAATCAGTGTGGTTTTGATGGCTGGTTTCTTATATCGGATGTATGGGGTACACCGA
Source organism: uncultured Desulfococcus sp. (assembly GCA_964594105.1). Classification (GTDB taxonomy): domain Bacteria; phylum Desulfobacterota; class Desulfobacteria; order Desulfobacterales; family Desulfosalsimonadaceae; genus SURF-3. The sequence goes on from CAZQLG010000147.1 coordinate 976, forward strand.
TTGATACATAATAAAACTAAAGAAGACAAAATATGTAAAGATATATATCAATAAAACCGGATAATTACTTGATTAACGGCTTAAAAAGATATTCCAGACCGTTGACCTTTATTTCATAAATATTTTTAAGCATTTCTCCCAATTCCCCTTCTGGAAATCCTTTTTGAGAAAACCAGACTACATATGGCTCCGGCAGATCCACCAGACGAACACCGGCATATTTTCCATATGGCATTATCGCATGTGCCAGTTTTAACAGATATCCTGGATCTGGCATTTGTATTCCGGAAGGCTTTATATCTGAAAATTGATCATCAAAAGTCATATTTTATTCCAGTTAAATTTTTGTAAAATTGAAGAAAACTCTCCATCAGGGGCAGCTTTAATAACAACATCGGCGCCGGTCATTGGATGGATAAACGTCATTTCAACCGCTGCCAGAAGTAAGCGTTTGCAATGGAATTGATTTAAAAAAAATTTATTATGAATATCCTTTCCATACCGCGTATCGCCGATAATGGGGTGGGATAAATGTTTCATATGGCGCCGCAACTGATGGCGCCGACCGGTTTTGGGTATGAGTTCAACCAGAGAATATCGGCTGGTGGGATATTTGTCCACAGTAAAGGGCAGTTCAATTTTTGCCAGTTGTTTATAATTTGTGACTGCCGGATACGTTTTGATATCCGGTTTGATATTTGGATCATTTTTTTGCCTTGTCTGGCGTTTTATGTACCGGTCTTTTATTTCTTTTAGCGGGTGGTCCACCGTCCCCTGTTCCGGAATATATCCCCGGACCACGGCAATGTATTTTTTATGGATCTGACCAGCTTGAAACAATTGAGCTGTCAAATTGGCTGTTTCCGGACACAAAGCAAACAATAAAACCCCGGAAGTGGGCCGGTCCAGCCGATGAACCGGGAATACGCGCTGACCGATCTGGTTGCGGACCATCTGAAGGGCAAATTGTTTCTCTCTTTTGGCAATAGGACTGCGATGCACCAGTAAACCGGATGGTTTGTTTATAGCTACAAAATTTTCATCTTTGTATAATATTTCGAGTTCATGCGTGTACTCCATTATTTAGAGGTGAATACCACAGTCTTTTTTAGCTGGCAATTTTTTAATTTAGTCATCCTTTGGGGAAAAAGGCGTGTTTCACCTTTTTTAGGGGATAGCCCGCCATTTTGCGTCATATGACTTACTTAGTACACAAAACGGCTGTTTTATAAAACGGCAATTCATACATATAATCAGTCGTTTGTTCCCGAATCCACTCTTGACAGTAAGACGTTTTAACGTTATATGGTTATACCTACAATAGGCGGTGATATTATGGCAACGCAAACAAAACGCGCCACTATTTATTTTGACCCTATCCTTCACAAAGCGTTACGCCTTAAATTTGTTGAAATTTCCAGATCCGTATGAATAAATTGAACAAGCGCGTGTACTCGTCGGACGCGCGCCGATAGGAGATATGGATACCCCGCCTTATCGCCACACATAACAAAAACGGGGCAACGAGGGAGAAAGAAGAAAATGGCTTATACTAAACTTGTTATGGAAAACCCCTTTAACGGAGATATCAAGGAGGCGCCAGTCGGCCTCTCATGGACAGTCTTATTTTTTGCATTTTTTGCGCCTCTTTTTAGAGGGGATTGGAAATGGGCAATCATCATATTTTTGCTCACCATTATTACGTTGGGTTTAAGCGGGATATTGTTTATGTTTATTTATAACAAGCTGTACATAAAAGACCTGATAGGAGATGAGTTCATTGTGAAATCAGTGGAAACGGGTACGCTTGATCAAGTATCTCAGAAGCTCGGAATTAACCTTCCGTTGCGATAGGTGGGTATAATCCTGAATATGGTGCGGGCGGGTGTGGTGACGCATCCCGCTGAATGGAATCATTTCGGCTATAATGAAATCCAAATATTTAATGGGGGGATTACCCAGGGACGAAAGAAAACGGCAGCGAAGGAATCATATCAACTTCGGGAGACACAAATTCCTTATGGTGATGATTTGGGTGCCAAAAAGATCAAAATAGCGCCTGAAAATGTCTATTTTTGGATTGAATTATTGAAAATAAAGTAAGTTAACTTGGCCCGACCCTAATGGAAAATTTCATTATTCATATGATACGATAAGGCAGATTGATGATATGGCTGATCCATATTACCAATCTGCCTTTTTTGTTTCGCTAAAAACAGTATCGCGTCTTTTAAATGACTATCCCCAGGCATTTTCAAAATCAGTGTTTTTAATGTTGCTACAACGCCGTCATATCTTTGTCCAGCCGACAAATGTATTACTGTAAAGCATTTTAATCAGCCGGGGTCTTCCCTTGATTTCCTGTTTTATCTCCCGGAAGAATGCATCCGGGTCATACCCTTTTCGAAAGGTGGTATTAAACCCGGTTCTGATCAGATAACCGTCCTGATACCGTTGTATGATCTGGTACTTATGTTCAACAGGCCAGACGCCCTGTACCGTCAGATAAGCGGTTCCCGTATCATTTAAGGTGTCCCTGATCGTCAGATAGGCATTATGGCGTTCTTCCGACGGCAGAATATTCAATACATAATTTGCTATGACAACATCATACGTTCTTTTTAAAGCCGTCTTGTCCGGATAAAAATTAGGATCAAAATCAACCACCTCCTGACAGCCGGATTTAAGCAGATCTGATTTGGCGAACCGGTCCATGCCCGTACCGAAATGCAGGACGCTTTTATTCGCGGCCAGTTTGTCCCGGCAGATGATCCGAATCGGTTCAGAGGATTGTCGGGTGTGGGAAAGCGCTGTCAACCGGGAGGCCACCGTAATGGCAGAGGCTTTCTTTATTCGGATTTCTTCCAAATCCCTGTCCAGGGATTGTTCTATATTTTTCAGGGGAACCGACCATGTGTCAGTTGCCGGTGTGAAGGTGTATTTCCGGGCGTTGGAACCGAATATGGTGAATGACCCGTTTTTTTCACGGATGATATTCCATCCGGCTTTCAGCATTTTCTTTGACAATTTCATGATTCAGGCCATTGCACAGTTTGCGTTACGTCAATCTATAGTTCTACGGTTATCTCAAAAAGGATGGGATAATTATTTTTTTCCACGTCCCTTACACCATCATTTTATTGATGACAATCTTATGGGTTTTCCCGAATGCCATGACCTCTTCCGGCTTAAAGTCTCCATTTTCATAAGTGCTCAGAAACGCCGGGCTGGACAGCATGTAAAGAATAAAAGACAAATGCCCCGAATATCCATTGATATCCAACTGCTGTAATTCTTTTATGGACTGCTCAGCCAGTTCCATAACCCGGCGGTTTACCACAGGAGGATTTTTGGGGGTGCATCTATGAGTGGAATAGATCCTGCGGCAGGAAAATGGTCTGACCTCATAAATCATGCAGGCATTGTTCTTCATTAAAAAGGGGCAGGGAGCAATGACCTTGTTTTCCCTTTTCTTGATTTCCTGCTGAAAGAGCCGGGTCAGTTTTTTTTGCCGGGACTTTGGCAATTCCGTCATCGCCTTTCTGATGGCCAAACCTTCAAGGGTGGTAATGTCGATGCTTCCGGCCTCTTTGCAGCAGAACCCGCATCCCTTCTCACAGGCTGCATTTTTTTTATAATTACCGGCTTTTGCCTCAAAGGCCTTATATATGTCGTTTAATGTCTTTATCTTTATTTTCATTTTATCAATATTATTCGTATCACACAAACCACCAGGGAGTTACCGTAACAGGAGATTTCTTCCCCACAACACTATCTCCCCGATAAATGACAATGCCTTTTTCCGTGATATTGCCCTTAAGCTCGAGCCATGAAGAGATATTTGATTTCATTGACAAATGATAAGTTTTTGTGGATTTTATTTCAATCGGAAGAAGCTGCAAGCCGTTTTCTACGATCAGATCGATTTCATTGCCGGTTTTATCGCGCCAGAAATACAAAGGCGGTTTTTTACCGATGTGATGCAGTCTTTTATAAAACTCGCTGATGATAAACGTTTCAAAAATATTACCGAAAAGCGGATGGTTCATTAATTCATCCGGTTTTCTGATTGATAAAAGAAAACAAAGCAGACCCGTGTCTGTAAAGTATAACTTGGGTGTTTTTACAATGCGTTTTTTAAAATTGCGGTAATAAGGGGGCAGAACAAAAAGAATGCCGCTTGTTTCCAGCAGGGAGAGCCATTTTTTAACTGTTGGCTGGGAAACACCGATGGCGTTTGAGATGGTTGTATAATTAACAAGCGTTGCAGACATGCTTGCACATAATTTAATAAATTTCTCAAATATTTTCAAATTTTCAACATTTACAAGATTACGGATATCCCGCTCAACATACGTAAGAATATAATTCTCAATCCATTTTCCCGGGTCGAGTTTTTTATCGTAAATTCTGGGATACATCCCTGTAAATATGGTTCTGAAAATATCTATCGTTGCTCCGTCTTCAATATATCCGGGCTTGATGGAAAAAATTGAATCAATGTCCGTGTCCGGTTTTGCCGGAAAAAGCTCATTGATTGTAAAAGGGTACAAATTAAAAGTAATGATTCTGCCCGCAAGCGACTGGGTAATTTTTTCCATGAGCAGGAACTGCTGAGATCCTGTAAGCACATAACTTGCCGGACCGGCATCCGCCTGATCAACTCTTTCCTGAAGATAAGAAAAAAGAGAAGGAACCCGTTGTATTTCATCAAGTATGAGATTTTTCCCATGATCGTCAAGGAATCCACGCGGGTCATCCATGGCCATATGGCGCAGATCAAGGTTTTCCAGTGACAGGTATTTATGGTCAGGGAACAGGTGCCGGACAAGCGTTGTTTTTCCGCTCTGTCTCGGGCCGACCAATGCGATGACGGGATATTCCAGGCTATATTTTCGAATAAATATTTCCAGCGTTCTTTTTATCATAATGAGACAAATCTAAACTTGAATTTTATATTTGTCAATAAAAAATACCCGCTGTAACATTTAAGACAACAATACGCACTGTAAATTTCATATTAAGGCAGAGCCATTTTCAAAATGTCGGATCAGGTTCGAGGTCAAGGCGCAGGCCGAAGAAAAAGCGCAGCATACATGGAAGTATGTGAGCATTTTGAGGAGGACTGCAACGCCGATATCGAGACTTAGATGACGTTTTGAAATTGGCTCGGCAGATTGATAATATTGCTTATCCATATTATCAGTCTGCCTTTTTTGTTTCTTGCATCCATTCTGCTTTGACTTCTCAAATTTACCATCCCAGCGCATCTCCTCCTACACAATCTCTTTAGCCTCTTTCCCGGTTCATCCTGATTGGATCAAGAGGTCTCAATCAGGCGGCCAAGCAGCATTTTGCTACTGTGCTTGAATTGGCCAAGGGCCTTTAGGCGGAATTTTGCATGATAAACTCAGGATAGTTGATACTCTGCTATGATTGAAGTTGATCTTTATATCATAATAATGATGGGCAATTTAACAGATTTCAACCTAAATTTTGATCTTGCCCCATAACTCATTGAAATTTTGTCGTTGTTTTCACTTGACACATTTATTAAATAGGCAGACTATAAAAATGTCGCTTAAAAAAATTTTCTGGTATAGGAGGGGCTGTTAATATTTTTTAATTCGAGACATTCCTAAAAATTAAGAGTCAAGGGCAGACTGGACCCCCAAAATTCAAATCGTTTTTCAAATTCTGAATCAGTTGCCCAACCCGGAAAAAAAGATTGGATTCACGGTAAAAGAACAGATGGCGTCATAAGGATAAACGAACAGTATATTTCTTAATGAGTCAAAAACAGACCCCAAAATGAAATAGAAGTCAAAAATGGATTTGATAATCATATAAAGGACTTAGTGGCGTCGTAAACTATTTCGGGTTTTCAGTTTAAAAAAAGCACCTCAGTAAGTATAATC
>CAZQLG010000148.1:0-6881 GCA_964594105.1 uncultured Desulfococcus sp.
TGGATATTCCGGTACATGAAAAACTGCATATGTTTATCAAAAGAATCTGTGATTTCATGCAGGAAGATCCGGATTTCAGTTCACTGATTCATCGCGAAATTCTTGATGGTGATGGGGATGAAACACGCCTTCAATTACTGGCAGGCCATGTTTTTCAAAAATTCTTCAGCAATGTTATCCGTATGGCAAAAGAACTGGCCCCGGACAACGATTCTCACCTTCTGGCCATTTCAATATTCGGCCTGGTAGCCTATCATTACCAGACCTTGCCAATCCGGATTTTTCTACCCGGGGGCAAAGCGGAACACAATAATTCTGAAGTGGTGGCGAATCACGTGACATCATTGCTGTTACAAGGCTTAGATAGTAAAGGGAATCTGAAATGAACATTATAGAAAAAGCTGTGTCCAAAGGAAAAACAACGCTTTCGGAATACGAGTCAAAACAGGTTTTGTCCGCTTACCAGATCCCGGTCACACAAGAATTTTTGGTTTATAATGAAAACGATCTCATCAACGCCGCCAAAAGAATCGGTTATCCGCTGGTTTTAAAAGGATGCGATGCCAAAATCGCCCATAAGACTGAAAAAAACCTGGTTCGAACAGCCATTGACAGTGAAAAAAATGCAATAACAGCGTTTAATAATATTCAGAATAGTATGACGGGGAATAATGCCGCTGTTATTGTTCAGGAAATGATTGAGGGAAGACGAGAACTGGTTGCCGGTATGATCCGCGATCATCAATTCGGTCCGTCCGTCATGTTCGGTATCGGCGGGATATTTACAGAAATTTTCAATGATGTTACCTTTCGAATCGCCCCTCTAAGCAGACAAGATGCCCTTGAGATGATGGACGAAATCCGGGGCAACCGAATACTGGATGCCTTCCGAGGGATGACGGCCGTTGACCGTGAACAATTAAGTGATATTTTGATCCACATCGGACAGATCGGCATTGAAAACAAAATGATTTGCGAAATCGATATCAATCCCATTATTATTTCAAAAGGCAGGGGCATCGTTGTTGATGCCATGATCGTACTCGAATCTTCATAAAGATAAAAAATCGATGGTAAACGATGATAAAAAAAACACATAAACTGGTAGCGCAGCTGGACGCAATTTTTCACCCTGAGTCAATTGCGATTATCGGACTTCCTCGTGGCTTTAAAGCTGGCAAACTGTTTCTCATGGCCCTGCTGGATTTAAAATATGCTGGCCGGATTTATCCGGTTCATCCCAAAGCAAAAGAGATCGACGGGCTTAAGGCCTATCCACGAATTGAAGAAATCCCCGGCACTGTCGATCTGGCAATTATCCTGGTGCCACACCATCAAGCGCTGCCGATCGTCAAAGCGTGTGCGGCCAAAGGGGTTAAAGGAGCGGTCTTATTCACCGCAGGATACAAAGAAACCGGAACAGCGGACGGACGTCGGCTGGAAGCGGCATTAACCCAGGTGGCGCATTCCTCCGGCATGCGGCTTTTCGGCCCGAATTGCATGGGACTATATGTACCGGAATCCGGCCTCTCCTTCTTTCCCGGGCTTTCGAAAAAATCGGGACCGGTCGGATTTATATCTCACAGTGGTTCTCTCGCCAATATTCTTGGCCGAATTGCCCCGCAAAAGGGTATTTACTTTACCAGCGCAGTGAGCCTGGGAAATGAATGCGATATTTCCAGCGCTGACATGCTTACCTATTTGGGGAATGACCCAAAAACAAGTGTCATCGGCGCCTATTTGGAAAGCATCCGAAACGGACCTTATTTTTTAGAGGCCCTTAAAAAAGCGACTGAAAAAAAACCAGTCATTTTATGGAAGGTTGGTTTAAACCCGGAAGGACAAAAAGCCGCGACGTCTCACACAGGCGCCCTGGCAAGTCAGAAACATATATGGGAAGCGGTTGTACGACAGGGAGGCGCTATTTCGGTTAAAGGATTTGATTTTTTAACAGATGCCCTGATGGGGTTCTCCATGCTTGGCGACGGTATCGGTGATCGAATCGCCATTTTGTCCGGCCCCGGAGGGATGGCTGTGGCAGCGGCTGAGGCCTGTGGTGACGAAGGATTAACACTGGCAACCCTTTCGGACAAAACACGCTTACAATTATCTGATTTTGTTCCAAAAACTGGTACAAGTCTTTCAAACCCCGTGGATGTCGGACTGACAGCCTCTCTGGAAATGGACATCTATATCCGGGCCGCGCGTGTTCTGGCGACCGACCCGGGTGTGGATGCCGTGGTCGTCATCGGGGTCGGGCTGGATCGGAAAACAAATGAATTATATACGGAATCCATGATTCAGGCGCATGAAGAGTTTGGAAAACCGTTTATCATTGTGAACATCCCCGGGTTTGATTCGGATCTGGCACATCAATTTTGCCAGGCCGGGATACCTTTTTTCGAAACCACAGAACGGGCCATGGCCATTTATGCGATGGTAAGACGATATCAAAGTTTTCGCCAGAAAAGAGCCTAAGCCGGTTCCCCGCGTTAATACGCTTTCGCCCATAGTGCCTCGTCAAGGATAAAATAACAAGATTGCGGCGTAATTTTTTGTACCTGCCAGACGCGACTTTTGGCGCATAGTGGGCGTTGATTCTGTCCCTTACGACAAGCCCCTTCGAATAATATCAGCCGAAAACGGCTCGCCATGCGCCGGATAGATCGTTCTTGCTCCTTGATTCAATAGCAGTTTCCAACTCTCCCGTAGTTGCTCCAAATCCTCTGCAAAAATTGGTAGCCCAGGGCTGAGGCGGAATGGAAAGTTGTTATGTGCCATACATCCCACAAAGGCATCGCCTGTCTCCAGTAGAACGCTGACCGATCCGGCAGTATGACCTGGGGTATGAATTACGCTACCCGGGATTCCGTATTCAGCCAGGGAAAACCCCTCATCTCCCATAACCACATCAACCGGGGTTGCGGGAAAACGGTACAGTAACGGCGTGAGCGGCTTGAGTACCGCACGCATAATATGGCCCCAGGTTGTCACGGCCGGAGGCCACACTATCAGGGCTCTCTCAACCCATTCCTTATCTGCGCGGTGTATGGCAATTCTGGAACCGGTGATCTCTTTAATGTCACCGGCTGAACCTACATGATCAAAATGCCCATGGGTGAGAATAAGTAGTTGAATCTCACTGGAATGGATTGAAATTTCTGAGATCGCCTGACTGAAGGCTCTCGACTCCTGAGGAAATCCACCATCAATCATAATGACACCTTTGTCCTGGATAATGTAGCAACGGTCAAGCCCAAGACGGATCGGATAAATAGCAATGCCCATCTATTCTATAGTCTCCTAACTCACACCTTGCTGGTGACAAAAAAATATTCTTACGAAAAGGCGCCAACCAAAAGACACAAGGTATAAAAGCTTAATTTTGCGTCTTTGTACCTTTGCGTAAAAAAATCAGTTTGATTTAAAAAATCGTCAGGGATTTCCCTCAACTTCTTTACAACGCCTTCTGTATAAAATTTCTGATGATCTGATTCACTTTTTCCGGCTTTTCAATGGGAGAAAGATGCCCGGCTTCTGGAATTGTTTTCAATTGAGCGCCGCTGATATGCTGATGTAAATACTCTCCGTATTTGGGCGGCGTGATATGATCCTCATCTCCAACAACCACCAACACTTGTGTCTTTATCTCGCCCAGGCGAGCCATGACATCAAACTGATCACAGGCGGTAAAATCGTTTAACGCCACTTGCGCATCCGTTACGGCGATCCCTTTCAATATTTCTTTGATTTTTGTTTTGTCACTTTTCTTTGAGACCGAGAAATCAACAACAACATCAAGATACTGGGCATAATCCTTTTCAATGGTTTCAAAAATAAACGGGAACACTTTGAGCCGGGCACCTGTATGCATCAGTATGGCTGCCGTAAACATTTCCGGCCGGGTGATCAGCAACTCCTGAGCCACCGCGCCGCCCATACTTAATCCACACAGTATCGGGTTCGGTACTTTAATCTGTTCAATCAATTGGCTCACAAATTCGGCGCAATCGGATATCTGTTCACAGGCCAAACCGTTTGAGTCCTTATGGCCGGGCAAATCAATGGCGATGGTATTGGCAATATCAGACAAATCTTCAACCTGGGCTGCCCAAAATTCCTTGGATAAGGCTGCCCCGGGAATAAATATCAATGTTGGTTTCTCCGGCGCAAGCGGCCAGTTTCCGGCTAAAATGCCGATATCTTCCCCATCACGTTCCGCCAGTCCTTCAATGATCAATTTTTCCATCTTATTCTCCGTACATATCAGTTATGAGCTTGCGTAATTGAGCGGCTTTGATCTTTGATAATTTATCGATTCTTTTTTTTACTCTCTGTTTGCTAATGGTACGAATTTGGTCAACTGCGATTTCAACTTTTTTATTCGCACATTTAATCTGGAGTCGGGTTCTCCATTGTGGATGCAGCTTTGAAGTTAACCTGACTGCACCGGGTAAATATCTTTGATACATCCAATCCATCATCATATTCAATAATCGTATATTTGGGAGAGATTGCTGTTAACGGGTCAATAAATACGGACCGGTCCACGGTATTCAGAAACTCCCATTCCAGACAATTGGCTGGTGGCAGCAAATCTGGTTTTGCCAGGGAAATATGTATGTGGGGCAACAAAATTTTCTTTTGGTTTGCAAATCCCCCGATTTTTGCAAACACTTGCCCCTCTTTAAGGTTATCACCGACTTTCAGGTTTGTATCCGGATTCAGATGTCCATACAATGACAGGATTTCCGGCTGATTCGAATCATCAAAACAATGTCGGGTAATGACGGTTTTACCTAAAAAATCATCTGTAATGTGTTCCACACAGCCATCATAGAGCATGGGGACATGCGTCGTTTCATCCATGCGAAAATTTTCATTGCCAGCGCTTTCAAAAAAACACAGATCCAAGCCTTCGTGCGAAGACCCGCGCACCCCTTTTTCTCCCCACCATTTTTTTTTTGACCCAAACAGCATGCCGGGAAAAAAAATAAACCGGGCAACATCACACGCATCCAGGTTATTGATGCGGATCAGGTGAGATACGAATTCAGATTTCGGCAAATGGTTCATCATTAAGCAGACTGATACCTTGCCGCTTCTTCTGTGTTGCCCATTTCCGTGTACAGCGCATAAATCCGTTGATAATAATCATCCTTATTGTCCGGATCCTGCTGCAGGATTGACAAATACAGTTCAAGCAATGGTGTTGATCTTTCATTACAAGCAAAACGAAGCTCCGCATACCTTCTCAGAATAAACGGGTCAGACCGGACACCGCACTTGGTGCAGCCGTTGAGAATCTGCATATAAATATCACGGGCCTTTTCCAGATTTCCCATTGACTCATACGTCTTTGCCAACGAACGGGAGATAATCTCATTTTGGCCAAAATCTTTTTCACAAGCAATAAACAGGGATTCTGCCTCATCAAATCTTTCCATCTGATAACAGGTTTCCCCCAAAAGCATCTGAATGGGAAAGGTTTTCTTAACGGATGACGGACACCGATCAATGAGGATAACGGCTTCATCATGTCTCCCCATCACCCAGTACATGTCGCACAACATCTGGTATGCCCGTACTTCCCGGTCATTCTCTTCAATAAAATCCTCTAACAGATCCCGGGCGCGGTCATATTGATCCAGGTTCACCAAAGCAGTGGAAAGTTCCAATAAAACGAGCGGCTGGTCAATCGCAGACGTATTCATTGAATCCGTGAACTTTTTCACAGCCACTTCAAAATCACCATTATTTAACGCAATAAAGCCCTGTTTAAATGCTTGATCATAGCCATGATAAGCTTTCCTAACATCTTCGGGCAGGGCATTACATAAAATCGAAAAATATTCTTCATCACTGTCAATTTCTTCAGCCGTCGGAAATGGTTCGGAGCCTGACATAAACATTTTTGTATCGTCCGGATGATCTGATGCAACATCCTGATACAGTTTTTTTAATGTGATTTTAATCTCTTCTTTTAAATTGATATTCTCCGTTAATTCCATGGCAAGTTGAAGCAAATCTTCCGCTTCAGCATAGTTTTGACTCTCAATCAGGTGCTCGCTGTCCTGCTGATGGGCAAGTGCCAGGGCCTCTTTTGAATTTTTAATTTTTCCGTAAAGCCGCTGTATCAAATTTTCTTTTTCCGGCAACTTGCTTTTCACTTTATTAACCGCTTTTTCATATTCAATTTTCGCCGCCCCGAATTCTTTCGCTTTAAAAAACCTATCTCCAATAATTTCGATTTCTTCCGGTGCTTTACCGCTTAAAAAACTGAACAACCCCATTTAAACACTCCTGTATGATTTTCGTTTGATGTAATAATAATTTCATGTTATTAAAATGATAATCAATAAAACCGTAAAGATTTTTAATTTAAACCATTCCAGCTGGAAATTAAAGGGTAAAAGACCAGATGGGAATTAAAAGGTAAAAGAAAGGACACATATGTTTCAATTAATGCTGTTTACCAGTAGTATTATCGCTTTTATCATCGGCGGTCTGGTGGTATTAATCGGTATTGGCGCAATTACTGGCTGTGCCGGCGGCCTGATCGTTATGATGTCCGGCGGAATTATCGCATTTTTAGGCGTCTGGTCAGCAATCACTTTTTTCTTTCCGTCACCGGAAATCCTTACCCCAAAAGCCCGGGTAATCAATCTGATCAATCATGATGGACAATGGAAGTAAAACACCGGTTCCAGAGCACCCGACTTTGAATTATCTCTGGCATAAATTTCTCTAAAACCCCGGGACATTTGAAGTTGAAAGTGACAAAAGTCAATGATATGCCTACGGCATTATCTGTTTTTATTAAAAATGATCGCGCCCTTTGCGCAGTCATGAACTTTAGTCACTTCAAACGTTAGTCACTT
>CAZQLG010000149.1:0-4575 GCA_964594105.1 uncultured Desulfococcus sp.
GGTTCCAACATGTAACCAAAGATCGTTCTCGTATCTGTTTCAATGTAACAAACAGTCGGCATGCCAGGAGACAAATAGGCATTAACGATGGCTAACTCTTTTTCAGGCACATGAATATGGGCAAGATAAAAAGACTGTTCGCCTTGAGGGGTGCGCTCGTGTACCTGATCGGCGGAGATGTAAATAACTTCCCCCATGACTGGCGGCGTGGTCCTTCGGTTAAAGGCCGAGAGTGCAACCCGTGCCCTTTGTCCTTTCTTAACATGTGTAATTTGGTCTGGACGGATATGGGCTGAAATAATTAACTCGGCGTTTTGGGGAACAATATCTAAGATCGGCTGTCCCGCCTGGATAACGCCGCTGTTTTCAGAGTGAAAGCGCATATTGATTATTTCTCCCGCAATCGGTGCTGTAATGGTTAACCGTTGCATGGCATCTTCTGATGGTCGGAGCTTCTCCTGGAGTTCAAAAATTTGATTTTGAATATCTCCCAATTCAGATATTGCATTTTCTTTATATTTATTATGCAGATTAATAATCCGCAGTTTGAATTCTTCAATTTTTTGATTAATTTCAGCAATACTTTGTTTTAATTTTCCCGTTCGTCCCTTGCTTTCAGCCAGTTGACGCTTAAGCTGGAGTAGCTGTGATTTATCCAGATATTCCTCATCAAACAACGCCTGTTTGGCTTGAATCTCTTCTTCAAAAGTCAATTTTATTTCATCTTGTGCCTTTAATTCTTCTTTGGCACCTTCGAGTTGTTCCCTTAACTGATCAATCTGCGAATTCAACAAAGAAACCTGGCCCGTCAGGTCCATCCGCCGGGAATAAAAAATATCCTCTTCTTTTTGGATGGCATCGTAAACATCCGCGATATTGCTGTTTTCATTTAATGCCGCCGGCCACTGAATCGACTCGGACATCAGGCTTTCTGCCTGTAATCTGGCCATTTGAGCAGTTTTTGTCCAAATCTGACCACTCATTAGGGACACAGAGGCATTAACGGTTGATCGTTTTAATACGATCAACGTTTGCCCTTTTTTAACGACATCGCCTTGCTGAACTAAGATTTTATCGATAATCCCGCCTTCCAAATGCTGAACGGTTTTTTTCTCCTGAGATATCTCAACGGATCCGGGAGCGATTACGGCACCTGAAAAAGGTAAGAAATAGGACCAGGCCGCCATTCCGCCAAAAAAAATGAAAATTACCAGGATACCGGCAAAAATAAGGGGTTTGGGGTCTGTATTTAAATTTTTATCAGTGGCATTGTTATTTTTTGTTAACATCTTCTATATATCTCCTGATTATTTGGCGCCGGATACGATGGGGGCTACTGTCGGTTGCTGAGCCCCCAGAAGTCGACTGAAGACCTCCGCTTTAGGGCCAAAATTGGCTATCTGGCCATCCTGCAGCATGAGCACCTTGTCGACGGTGTTCAGTAACGACGGTTTATGCGTGACAATGATTGTTGTGACCTTTAATTCCTTCAACTGTTCCAGTGCTTTGAGCAGGGCCTGCTCGCCCGCATCATCCAGATTTGAGTTAGGCTCATCCAGAACAATAAGTTTTGGCTCCCCATATAAGGCCCTTGCCATGGCGACCCTCTGGCGTTGCCCGCCCGACAGACGGATGCCGCCAAAGCCGCCGATTCGCGTGTCATAGCCATTGGGCAGTTTTAAAATCATTTCATGAATACCTGCTATTTGCGCGGCATGAATGACCTTATCAGGATCCATTTCGCCCATGCGGGCGATGTTTTCGCTGATGGTGCCGGAAAAAAATTCAATTTCCTGGGGCAGATACCCCACATAGGCCCCCAGATGGTTTTTATCCCATTTGAATACATCCGCGTCGTCTAACCGAACGGTTCCTGCACCAGCCGGCCAGATTCCCAGGATCAATCGGCAAAGGGTTGTTTTACCGGAACCGCTCGGACCAATCAGCCCCAACTGCTCTCCTGCCGACAAAGAAAAACTAATATTACTCAGGATGATTTTTTCACCTGCGCCCAGTGTCACCCCTTCCAGCGTCAATTGGCCTTCCGGCGGGGGGAGTTCCATTTTTTCGTCCAAAACAGTTGATTTGATTAACGCATCGATTTTCTTATAGGCCCCTCGCGCATCAACTGTTTGTCGCCAGGTGTTCATCAGCTGCTCCACCGGATTTAATGCCTGACGCATAATAATTGAAGCGGAAATAATAACGCCGGCGGTGGATTCATTTTGAAGGACGAGATAGGCGCCCAGCCCGTAAATCAAGACCTGGGTTGATGGTCGAAAACTTTTAGAGATTGCATTGAGGGCACCGGCAAACCGATTAGACTGTGTTTGCAAAATCATGACTTCATTATTAAGGGTTTTCCAGTGCGCCTTAATGCCGTCAAGCATGCCCATGGCGGTAATCACTTCCGCATTTCTCATGCTGGTGCTGATGAAATTTCGCTCCTGGCTGGCGATGACACTGGCCATACCGGAGCGTTTTCGGGTGAGTAACTCCTGCAAAATACCGAGGGTAAATAACAACACCGCTGCGGACAGTGCAAATAATCCTAAGATGGGATGCATCAAATAGATGACAAGTAAATAAATCGGTGTCCAGGGGGCATCAAAAAAACCAAAGATGGCATTGCCGGCAAAATAATTTCGCAATATATTTAAATCTTTGAGTCCTTCGTCATAGCTGCTTTTATTGATCTGGCAGGATGCTTTTAGCATTTGCGACAGCACCGGTCGGCTTAACGTTTTATCCATATCCACACCGGCCTTGACCAAAAGCCGTGATCTGAAAAAATCTAAAATTCCCAGAACCAGCAGCGCAAAGACGGCACCCACCGTAATTGTAATCAGCGTGGGCAAGCTGTGACTGGTCAGTACCCGATCGTAAATAGCCAGCATGTAGATGGGAAAAGTCAGGGCCAATGTATTGATAAAAAAACTAAAAAATCCTGCAAAAAAAAAGTATTTCATCCATTTTTTTAAAAACTTTTTCATAATTACTCCCGAAGCTTTTAGATAAAATTCTGTAATTCGGTATCAATGCCGAAATTTAAGAGATCCCGGCGATTGTATATTTTTTTAGATTACCTGAATCCTACTGTGTTGTAATATCATTGGTGCTGTTCAGTTGATCGCCATTGCGATCCATGGTCGTGATCGGTGAATTTTCAGGCATTGGGCTTTCTGTTAAAGTCAAATTTTGTTGTCCCATGGCATAATAGAGATTGGCAAGGCCCAATTGATAGTCTGTCGTCGCCTGATTACAATTGGCTTCGGCACGGGTCAGACTCGCCTGAATATCCAGTAGTTCTGAAATGGTGCCGACCTGGACCTGGTATCGTTTTTGGGCCCGTTTATAGCCTTCCCTGGCGGATGCCAGCGCGGTCTGTGAAAAATCAATCCGTCCCTGTGCCTCTAAAAGAGTGGTATAATGCGTTTGCACCTGTGCAGTAATCAGATCCCAGGTGCTTTTCCGGTTTTGCCTGAGTCGGGCGATTTCATGAACCGCCTTTCCCCGCTGATAAAATTGCCGGCCGCCCAGATTGAAATCCCATTGCAGTTGAATCATGGCTGTCCAGTAGGTGTTTTCCTGGTCAAGGTCATAAGTTTGACCGGTGTTCGTGACCCCATCGTGGTCGTACCAATTGTTTCTAATGTAATAATCAGCGTTTGCTGTAATTTTAGGGCTGAATTGTCCGGTTTGAATCGCCAGTTCTTTTTTCCCCATTTCCAGGCCGATGTCGGAGATTTTCATTTCCGGGCGGTTTGTATGTGCATTGGCCATACAAGTGGTCAAATCCAGATTAAAGTCATAAATGCCGGAAGACAGATGGCCGACATAATCAATCGGCATGTCCGGCGGAAACCCCAGCAGGATATTTAACATCACTTTTTGTGATTGCACTTTATTTTTTGCCTTGCTCAGGAGCTGTTGCGCATCCGCCAGCTCAACTTCCGATTGGAGTACCGCCACATAGGGGGCCATCTTTTTTTCATAAAATGCGCTGACGGCTTTTCGGTTGACGCCAAGCCGGTGCACCGCTGCTTCATAACTTTTCATATCCTCTTGTGTTTTCAGAAGGGTTAAAAAATGGGTCTGGGTTTCCAGCACCAGATCCATTTTAACCTGATTTTTTTGGGCCTTGGCCAGGGCTTTGTTGAGAACGGATTTTTGATAACTGTTGAAAATGGTAAAGCCTTGAAACAGCGTTTGGGAAAGACGGAGATTCAATACATTAATATCTTGATCGAAATAGTCATCGTCTGATGGGCCTCTTGAATTAATCGTTGTAATTTGTTGAGCATATGTTTGTAGTGTAAACGTAGGGAAAAAATTGCCACGTTGAATGCCAATTTCAGATTCGGCCTTTTTAATTTCAAATTCAGCGGCTTTGATTTTCGGGTGTTCCTTCAATGTCCGGTTGATAGACGCTGACAGGGTGTATCCCATTGGCGCATCAGCGCTTTTTCCTTCCCAAACACGATTAGTCTGCGCATTATCAGCGGTTTCAGGCGGTTGTGCGTAAACGGACGCTGAAACAAAAAAAATAAAGAAAATAAGTCTCGTCAATAGCCG
>CAZQLG010000149.1:4675-6871 GCA_964594105.1 uncultured Desulfococcus sp.
TTTATATGGCCTGTTTCTGGGGCGCATTCGGCTGGGATATTTTGTTCAATATTTCATCTCTGTCGCCAAAATCAACTACTTGCCCATTTTTCAGTAATAAAATTTTATCAACAACAGATAAAATCTCCGGTTTATGTGTAACGATAATGCAGGTCATGGATTGTTTCTGTTTAAGTGCTGAAAGCGTTTTTATCAACTCTTTTTCCCCAATTTCATCCAAATTTGAATTGGGCTCATCAAGGACGATGATTTTCGGTTGACCATAAAGGGCCCGGGCCAGTCCAATCCGCTGCTTTTGTCCACCGGATGGCGACACGCCATTTTCGGCATATAAAGGCGTTTCATACCCCTGGGGAAGGCTTTCGATAAATTCATGAATATTGACGGTTTTCGCCGTGTTTTCAACTTTATCCGGGTCAATTTCTCCCATTCGGGCGATATTTTTCGCCACTGAAACATTAAACAATTCAATCTCCTGGGGCAAATAACCTAAATGACGACCTAATTCTTCATGGTTCCAATAAAATATGTCCACACCATCCAACCGTATTTTGCCTCGAATGGCCGGCCAAATACCGACCAGAAGTTTGCAAAGCGTTGTTTTTCCGGCGCCGCTGGGTCCGATTACGCCCAAAACGTCTCCTGGCAATAGAGAAAAGGAAATGTTTTTAAGCAATGTTTGTCGGCCAAGCTTAAAAAATAGATTTTCTACTTTTATATGGCCCATGGGAATGGGAAGCGCCATTTTTTCCGGTTGGTTTGAGATGAAATTCAGAAACTGGCTGAGGCGGTCATAAGCGGATTTGACTTTTAATATATGACTCCAGGTGGCCATGGTGCGCGTCAACGGTCCCAGCGCCTGCCCCATGATAATTGAAGCAACAATCATCAGCCCGGTGTCCAATTCGCCGATCATTGCATAATATCCGCCAATACCGTAAATCACCACCTGCATGAAAATCTGCAGGGGCTTGGTGATGCTCTGTACGATGCCGGCATGTCGACTGGCAATGGTTTGGTGGGTGATCACGGATTCATTCTGATCATCCCATCGGTTGCAGATGCCTTTTTCCATCCCCATACTGTTGATGACTTCAGCGTTTCGTATCAGGACATTCACTTCATTGAGATTTTGTCCATATAAATGGTTGGCTTTCGCCAGCCGGTTTCGTGTAAAGAGATTTTGTAAAATGCCAAGACCCAATATGACAACCGCGCCACCGGTTGCGCAAAGCCCAAGCACCGGGCTAACGAAAAAAATAAGAAGCAGATAAAACGGTGACCAGGGAGCGTCTAAAATCGCAGCTAATCCCGGGCTATTGAAGAAATTCATTATTAAATTTAAATCGTTTAATCCTTGCCCATACCCCCTGGAAGGGTATGCGTGAAGTTTTAGCATATTTTTTAAAACAGCATCGCCATAATTTTTATTGAAATCGAGACCGGCCACATTTAAGAGTCTTGTTCGCAAATAATTAAATAAACCCAGTACAACCAGTGCATACAATGCAATAAGGGTGATGGAATACAATGAAAGTTCGCTGTAACTGGTAACAATTTGTCCATAAATAGCAAACATGTAAAATGTAAAAGTCAATTGCAGAATGTTAATAAAACAGCTCAACACGGCCGCAAAGATAAAATATTTTTTCCATTTTTTTAAAAATGCATTCATACGAAGGTATTTGCGTTGGACGGTATGATTTTCATTATCGGTTATAACCAGAACTTGATGTAGCGGAAATCTTCAGGCTTCCATGTAAAATGGCGGTCTAAAGACCGCCATTTTACATGGGCTCACCCTCAATCGAAGACCCACTTTTTGCCCTGGCGTATTGAGATGCTACTTAAATTTGACGGATTAACGGCCAATCGGAGATTCATTTTATTTAATTATTTAAAATCTGAAGAATTATTATGGTTTAAATAAGCCAATACATCTTCGGGTGTCCATAATACCGGATCTTTTGCGTCCGGTGGCGTGTTGATGGGATTCTTTTTTGGGTTCTCACCAAAACGCTCCAAAAATATGTAAATGAATAATAAAATAAATGGGCCCAGCACAGTATAAACTGATAAAAGACCAATGATTAATACCATCTCCGGGGGTAACATGCGCTTCTCACAATCTTTTTTGTTTAATAATTCATATAAAACATTTATTTATACATGGTGTGGTTTTAAATGTCAACATAG
>CAZQLG010000150.1:0-6869 GCA_964594105.1 uncultured Desulfococcus sp.
ATAAAATTTACGACAAATTTTTTTCTCTCCCGCGACCAAATACCGGGAAAAAAAGCACCGGCCTGGGACTGAATTTTGTAAAAGAGGTGGCAGAACTCCATTTTGGTTCTATTAAACTCGAAAATCAAAAAAAAAGCGGGGTCAAAGCAACGTTGACGCTGCCGGTGTGATCAAAGATTGATTGAAGGCGCGGAATTGAAGGAGGGTTGAATACGATTGCGATTATCAAGTATGTTGAATTTTTCCGTACCCTGGCGAATGGGCAAAACCAGCCGGCGTCAATTAAATCAAAAAAGGATTATAAAATATCCGGCATTTCCCATGCTGTCTTTTCCAGGGATAGGATCAAACAAATTGACAGTGGAACCAATGAAATGTTAAAATAAAAAATGTCGGATATAATAATTAAAACAGAATGCTAATAACGCACCCGATGCCTCAACTGAATGACCGGGGAAATCAGTTTCTATGGAATTTATTTATGATTATCGGTTGATCGAAAAACTTCACACGCGCCAGGGATCGACTATTTACCGTGCGATTAAAGCCGACCGGTCTGAACCGGTAAACATTGAGCTCATCACCACCGCCCAGGCATTGCCGTCTGAAATCGCACGGTTTAAATACACGTATGAAAAAATCCGTCAGCTTGATAACAGCGGCGTTGTTCATACCTGCGAGGTGTTTGATTACCATAACGCCATCGGCATTGTAACGGAAATATTTTCCGGCAAGCCCCTTTACACATGTTTTGCCCCCGGCGCGATAGATATTGAAACATTTTTAAAACTGGCCGAGATGCTGACCGGGACACTGGGCGATATCCACAGCCAGGGCATTGTCCATCAGGCAGTCTCGCCGGATACTGTGCTTTGCGATCTGTGCCCAAGCAGCGATAAAATTGACAGCATCAAAATCAACAGCGTCAAGCTCACCGGATTCGGTGCAGCCGGACTGATTACCCACATCCACGAAAAAATCCATGACCCATTCGTGATCCGGGACATTCTGCCCTACATGGCGCCGGAACAGACCGGCCGAATGAACTGCGCGATGGATCACCGGGCGGACCTCTATGCCGCAGGCATACTCTTCTATGAACTGTTGACCGGCTCTGTGCCGTTTCCTTCCTATGATCCGCTAGAAATTATTCATGCCCACATCGCCCGGCAACCAGTGCCTCCGGCCGTGAAGAATCCCGTCGTCCCGGAGGCTGTTTCGAATATCGTGATGAAACTGTTGTCCAAAACCATGGGTGAGCGATATCAAAGTGGTTATGGCGCGATGGAAGATTTTATTGAATGCACCCGGCAGCTTAAAAAAAATGGTGTAATCCGGCCGTTCGATTTGGGGAGTCATGATATTGCCATCAGCCTGGATGTACCGGAAAAAATTCTGGGGCGGGAAAAAGAATTGAACCTCCTGACGGGTGCATTTGAGCGGACCGCCGGCGGCGGCAATGAACTGTTTCTGGTAAGAGGCCCAGCGGGGATCGGCAAATCCGCCCTGATCTTTGAAATCCAAAAATCCGTGATCGCCAAACGCGCTTTTTTTGTTACCGGAAAAGCCGAGCCATACAAGCGCGATATTCCCTATTACCCGATCATACAGGCATTTACGGAACTGGCGCGTCAGCTTCTGTGCGAATCTGATGCACGTGTCAGTCTTTGGAAAAAAAACATTCTTCAGGCTGTGGGTGCAAACAGCCGGCTGATCACCGATCTGATTCCAAAATTTGAATGTATTATCGGATCGCAACCGGAGATAGCGGCTGTCGGGTCTGCACTCGTCCACCACCGCATTAATTATGTCTTTAAGGAATTTATCAAGATTTTTGCGACAAAAAGCCATCCTCTGGTTCTGGTTGTTGACGATTTGCAATGGGCGGATGCGGCGAGTTTGAGCTTTATCCGGCTGTTGTCTTCAGCCCCGGAAATCCATCACTTCCTTATCATCGGCGCCAGTCGTGACGCCGCGTCGAACGATTCCCATCCGCTGATGGAGACTATTAAGGAAGCTGAGAAAAACACCACAACGGTCAATGCCATTTCCCTTTCTCCTCTGTCGGATGAAAATGTCATGCAACTCGTTAAAGACATGCTGAAATGCGAAACCTTTGCTGCAAAAGAATTATCTGAAATTGTAAATAAAAGAACCGGCGGTAATCCTTTTTTTATCCGTCAGTTCTTGAAAATGCTTTATGATGAGAAAATTCTGAGTTTAAATCCGAAAGCCGGATGGACATGGGACATGGCAAAATTAGCCGATGTCCGGATGGCGGGTAATGTAGTGGATTTTATGGCTGCAAAGATTGCCCGACTCCCCGGGCCCACTCTGAAACTGCTAAAGCAATGCGCCTGCTACGGCACCCGCTTCGACCTGTCTTCGGTCACATCCAGCCAAAACCTGTCAATTGATGCCGCAGTCGCAGACCTGTCTCCAGCCGTGGCCGAGGGGATGATTACGTTTAAGGGGAACTCCGGGGAGTTCTCCCATGACCGGATACGCGAAGGGGTCTATCAATTGCTCCCCGAAGCGGAACGGATGAAAACCCATTACACGATCGGCCGGTATCTGTTTAATGCGGCGCCGGAGAACCGTCTGAATGAAGCCAGCATCGATATCGTCAACCACTTTAATACGGCACGGGCTTTGATAACGTCCCCGGATGAACAATGCCGAATGGCCGGCTTAAACCGTCGGGCTGGAGAAAAAGCGATCACCTCCGGCGCGTTTGAATCCGCCTTTCATTATTTTGACACCGGCATACAATTTTTGGAGGCCGCCTTCGCAGGCAATGCGGATACCCGCACTTTCTGGCAGCACGATTATCTTCTGGCGCTTGCCCTTTTTAACGGGGGCGCGGAGGCCGCTTATCTGATTGCGCGTTATGATGACATGTATCAGTTGACCGAACAGGTTTTCCTTCATTCCCGATCCTTAACAGAGACGGTATCCTCCCGAATCGTTATCCTTCATGCGCTCATGGCGCAAAACAAGCTGGATGAAGTGCTCATTTCCGGACTTTCCGTCTTATCTTCACTGGGGGTCTCGTTTCCAAAGAAGCCCACAAAACTGCACATTCTTGCAGAACTGTTGAAAACTAAAATCTATCTCAGGGGCCGGCGGCCCAATGATTTTTTGAATTTGCCGCATCTCACGGACCCGGCCATAAAAGCGCAGATCGATGTGATGGCCGCCATGGCCTCAATGGTCTACTGGACGTCTCCGAATCTGCTGCCCCTGATTATTTTTCGGCTGATGCGGATATTTGCCACCCACGGCAATATGGAATATTCACCCTATATCTATGCCGGATATGGATTCATTCTCTGCACACTGGGTGATATTGATATTGGGTACAATTATGGGAACATGGCGCTAACCCTGCTGGATCGAATGAATATCCCCAAATATAAGTCGCGAACTCTGATGGTGATCAACTCGTTTATCCGTCACTGGAAAGACCCCGCAATTAGTGAAAATGTGCCGCTTATGGAGGCCTATCAAAGCGGCGTGGAACAGGGGGATATCGAATTTGCCGGCCATTCCATGATGGTTCGCGGGTACAACATGTTTCTACTGGCAACGCCGCTTGATGATCTCAACAGGGAGTTCCAGAAAAACAGGGAAACCCTGAATCGGCTTGACCAGATATCCAATTTGCATGTGACGCAGATTTATCATCAGGCAGTGCGCAATCTTCAAGGTCAGTCATCAGATACGTGTGCGCTCATTGGGGACATTTACGATGAAGTTGCCATGCTACCGGTTCACCAAAAAGTAAAGGACCGAACCTGTTTGTCTCATTTGTATTTTAATAAACTATTACTCAACTGGATGTTTGGAAACTATGCCGCCGCCTATGAGTTGACTGATAACGTCATGGAGCATATAGAGGGGACCTTGGGTTCATTAATTCATCCTGTATCTCTTTTTTATGCTTCCCTTGCCCGTATAAGCTATTTGCCCCAGGCGGGCTGGTTTTTAAAGAAACGTATTCTATTTCGTGTGGCGCGCAATCAAGGGAAGATGAAAAAATGGGCGCATCATGCCCCGGCAAATTTCCAACACAAATACCATCTGGTTGAAGCCGAACTGGCAAGAATCAGGGGCGCCAACAAAGACGCCATCCCTCTTTATAAAAAAGCCATTAATGAAGCCATTGCCGCCGGATACAATCAGGAAGCAGCTATTGCCAGCGAATGTCTGGCCGGATTTTATCTGGATCATGGGACAAAAGATTTTGCCGCTTCATATATGGCAAAAGCCCGTGCGCTTTATCAAGTCTGGGGAGCCCATGCCAAGGTGCGGCAACTGAATGAAAAATATGACGGGCTTTTTTTGCGGATTCCAGGGGAAATGCCCCTTTCAGAATTCCCGGATGGGTCCGGGCCATCACCTGCACCAAGGATTGAGGACCGACTGGATGTTGCTGCGATGATGAAGATGTCCCAGGCAATTTCAAGTGAAATTGTGCTTAAAAAGTTGCTGGTGACCCTCATTCGTGTCATTGCCGAAAACTCCGGCGCGGAAAAAGCCCTGTTGATCCTGAATCGAAACGGACGGTTCGAGATTGATGCTGAAGTCGGTGGGAATGCGGAAAAAATCGATGTTTTACAAGGCATTCCGGTGGATGAGAGTGACGCTCTCTGCTCCGGCATCATCAGCTATGTGAAAAGAACCCGGGAGCCCCTGGTCCTTAATGACGCTCGGGCGAATGCGCGGTTTTCCGGCGATCCATATGTTTGCCAACATTCGGTGCGATCGCTCCTTTGCCTGCCTTTAGTCCGCCAGCAGCAGGTTATCGGTCTTATTTACATGGAGAACAATCTTACCCCGAATGCGTTCACTCCGGATCGGGTGGAGATGATCACGATGCTGTCCACCCAGGCCGCCAACTGCCTGGAAAACGCAATTCTTTTCGAAAAAACCCTTGCTGCGGAAAAATCAACAAAAAAACAGCACGAACAATATCAGAAACTGGTTGAGACCATGAATGACGGTTTGGGCATCGTTGATCTGCAACTCCATATCACTTTTACCAACAATGCCCTCTGCAGAATGACAGGTTACGATTCAGAGGAACTTGCGGGAAAAGCCGTCATCGACCTTCTTGATGACGCCAATCAACAGCAGCTGGAAGAAGAAGTGGCCAACTGGACGGACAAGGATAGGCACGTATTTGAAATTGACTGGATGCATAAAAATGGCAGTTTGATATCCACAATCCTCTCGCCGAAACCCATTTATGATGATAATGGCGAATTTTCCGGATTTCTTGGGATTGTAACCGATGTTACGGATCTTAAACGCGCACAAGATGAAAAAGAGCTGGCTCAGGCGCAACTGATTCAATCCCAGAAGATGGAGGCCATCGGTATGCTTGCCGGCGGCGTGGCCCATGATTTCAACAACTATCTGACCACCATCATAGGGTCTGTTGATTTGATCGGCCTTCAAAACAATCTTCCGGAAAATCTGAAAAAACATATTGCCCAGATTAAGAATGCAGCGCAACTGTCTGCGGGTCTGACCGGTCAGTTACTTGCCTTTGGCCGGCGGCAAATGCTGGAAAAGACCTCCATTAATTTAAATACCATTGTCTCAAATATTCAAAAGATGCTTGATCGGTTGATCGGGGAAAATATTCAATTGACAACCCAGCTTGCCCCGGGCTTAAAACAAATCAATGCCGATTTCGGGCAGATGGAGCAAATTGTTATGAATCTTTCGGTCAATGCCAGAGATGCGATGCGGGCGGGCGGACATCTGCATCTGCAAACAGAAAATATCGTTATTGATGAAGCTTATTGTGACCAGGCGACCTACGCAACGCCGGGGGAATTTGTTCGCCTGACCGTCGAAGATTCCGGTGCCGGAATGGATCAGGAAATGATGGATAAAATATTCGACCCTTTTTTTTCCACCAAAGGGCCCGGCCACGGGACAGGGCTTGGATTATCCGTGGTATACGGTGTGGTCAAGCAGCATCAGGGATGGATCAATGTATATAGTGAGCCAAATCACGGGACAACCTTTAAGATTTACCTGCCGGTTTCAAAAGAGAAACCACATCAGGCAATTCTTGACGAAAACAACACCCAAAAATCGGAAATCCCGAGTTATCAGGGGAATCTGGAGCGGATACTGCTGGTTGAAGATCAGGCGGAAGTCCGTGATGTTGTTGTAACTGCCTTGAATGAAAGCGGATACATTGTTCGGGAGGCTGCGACGATTGCGGAAGCCAAAGAATGGATGGCGCGGGCAGGCGATGAATTTGATTTGTTATTCAGTGATGTGATTCTGCCGGATGGAAACGGCATTGATTTTGCGGAACAGGCAAGCAATCAGCACCCGAAAATAAAGATTCTGATCTCCAGCGGCTATACCGAAGAGAAATCCCGGTCGGATGCCATTGATCGAAACCGGTTTTCTTTCCTCCAGAAACCCTACCCGTTAAATAAAATGCTTGAAATCCTGCACCAGATATTCAATCAATAATGAAATTAAAAAATTGGTGCCGGGCCTTGAATTGTGAATTAGAAAATATCAGGTAAAAGTTCAGGCTTTTCATTAAATATCTATAAAACGACCTTCCCGACTTTATAACTTCTTATTTCTTGACTTAACGCTATAAACTGTAAACAGGGATTTAATTCTCAGCCAATTTCAGAACAAAGAATCAGCCAGTTATCTGATTTTCATTTAATTCCCATCTAATTCCCTTTAAAAAAATAAAATACCATATAATTCTCTCTATTTAATTCAGATTTGAGTTATTTTCAGAAGGGATATATGGAACCGGTGCAATGGCTAATGGTCAAATCTTTAATCTTGAATTAATTTTCAAGATGTCGAGTAGACCG
>CAZQLG010000151.1:0-6852 GCA_964594105.1 uncultured Desulfococcus sp.
ATAAAAGCGGGTGCGACTGACTTTAAGCAGGTCTGCGGCTTTGGACTTATTGCCGTTACAGCGGTTCAGAATAATCTCATGGACTTGTTCGGTTACCATTGCCAAAGAAAAACGGTTTGTTGGTATCTGGATGTCCAGATGAATTATGTCCGTATCTGATCTCCGTTTGACCCGGGTATCGCTGTGGAGGTGATCCGGTTCTATCAGTTCCCCCTTCGTGATAATAGCGGCACGCTCAATCAGATTTTTCAGTTCCCGGACATTGCCCGGCCATTGACGTTCTGTCAACATATCCATTGCCGTTTTGGAAATTCCCGGCAGCGGCTTGCCCAGTTCCTGACGGAATTTTTCTAAAAAGTGCTCTGCCAGAAGAGGAATATCCTCTTTTCGTTCTCTTAAGGGCGGGAGAAATACA
The DNA here is from genome assembly GCA_964594105.1 of uncultured Desulfococcus sp. Classification (GTDB taxonomy): domain Bacteria; phylum Desulfobacterota; class Desulfobacteria; order Desulfobacterales; family Desulfosalsimonadaceae; genus SURF-3. The sequence goes on from CAZQLG010000151.1 coordinate 416, forward strand.
GGAAAACCATTTATCCGGTGAAAAAGGTCACTTCTGAATTCATGATCTGAAACCTTTTTTTCCAGATCATGATTGGTGGTTGCAATCACCCGCGTATTGACATCGATTAATATATTAGAACCCACTCTTTCGTAGGAGCCCTCTTCAAGAACACGCAGGAGTTTGGGCTGGAGAGCAATGGGCATGTCTCCGATTTCATCCAGAAGAAGCGTTCCCTGCCGGGCCATGTCAAACTTTCCGGCCCGGTCCTTGTCCGCACCGGTAAAAGCACCCCTGGCATGCCCGAAAAGCTCACTTTCCAGAAGAGTTGACGGAATGGCCGCACAATTGACGCCAACAAATCGCCGGGTCGGGCATCCGCCAGCGTAATGAATTGCCCGGGCGAAAAGCTCTTTTCCGGTCCCGTTTTCCCCGTAAATAGCTACCGCCATGTTGGGAATTTCAGCCACACTGCGGGATAGCTCAATGGCTTCATACATCATAGAAGAACAGGTGATAATACTTTTAAATCCGAATTGACTGAAAAGAAACTGTTTCTGCTCCCGAACTTCCGTGTCCAGACGACTGTATTTCAATGTACGATCAACGACCAGGCGCAATTCATCGCTCTGGAGTGGCTTGGTCAGGTAGTCTATAGCTCCGGCCTTCATTGCTGTAACCGCTTTTTCAATACTGCCAAAAGCGGTCAGCATAATAACCGGCAAATGTACATATTCTTTCTTAATGCGCTGCAGCAGCTCATGGCCATTCATGCCGGGCATATGCTGATCGGAAATGACCAGATCAACGGTATGCGCATCCAGCAATTTAATGGCTTGTGCCCCGCTTTCAGCGGTCAACACATGATACCCCTCTTGCTCGATCATTACCTTGAGCATATTCAACGTTATATCTTCATCATCCACAACAAGAACGGTGGCTCTATGCATCTTTGCTATCCTTGCCGGTTTCTTTTTCAGAAATCTTCATGTCAGGGTAAAGGGCTTTCATACAATCCGGGCAGATACCATGGCTGAATTGGGCGTCCGTATGTTCGCAAATATAGCTCTCCACCTGCTTCCAATATCCCTGATCATCCCGGATTTTTTTACATCCGGCGCAGATGGGGATCAGGCCGCTCAACGTTTTAACCGTATCAAGGGCATAACGAAGCTCCCGTATATGCCTGCTGAGTTCAAGATGGGTTTTTACCCGCGCCGCAATGGTGGCCGGATGAAACGGCTTGGTCACATAGTCGACTGCCCCCAGTTTAAAGGCCTTGGCCTCGTCCATGACCTCGGAAACGGCAGTAATGAAAATAACGGGAATATGCCGGGTGAGATCATTTTCCTTTAGAGCGCGGCAGACATCATACCCGTCCATTTCCGGCATCATAATATCTAAAAGGATCAAATCCGGCAGAGGCTCGGTCTGCGCTTTTTTCAGGGCAGCAGCCCCGCTCGTTGCCGGAACAGTGGCATATTCCCTGCCGAGCAATTCAATCAAAATGCGAATATTTTCCGGAAGATCATCAACAATCAAAATGCGGGGTTTATCATTTGCTTTTTTGGTCATATTTCACCTGCTATTGATAATGTCACATTTATTTTTTGGGCAAGACGCTCCAGCACAGTTTTTGTGTTATCCTCGTCAAATTCTTCAATGGCTCTTGCCAACTGTTTCACATCTTCCTCCAAATCCGTACTTTCAACCATTTCCTTTAATGTTTCAATGGTTTTTAAGGCTGCACCATAGTCTGAATGGATCAAATCGCCAATCTTTTTTATAATCGCACTGAAATCTTCGGCCGAAGCAGAAGGTGTTGATATTTTGTCAGCGATATCAACAGATGATTGTTTCATGGTCACAATGGAATCAACAGCTATTTGATATTCATCTGAAAAACGGTCCAGCGCATCATCCATTTCCGTTATAATTTCACATTTTAATGCAGATTCCAGTTCATTCGCTGCATTATAGACCGCCATAGCGCCCATATTCCCAGCCATTCCCTTTATTTTATGTGCAATTTCAAGTGCTCGAATAAAATCATGAACAGCAATGGCCGATTGAATGCCTTCCATAATACCGGATTGTTTTTCGGCAAACTTAAACAGCAGGTCTCGAAACAGACCCCGGTTTCCCGCGACCCGGCTGAGCCCGGCGTCCAGGTCAAATCCGGAAAGCTGATCAGGAAGACCTGACGCTTCGGTGTCTTTTGACTGGCGTTCCATCCGCGCAACCGGGGCACCTGCTCTCGGTTTAATCCATTCCACCAGAGCGGCAAAAAGCATATTCGGATCTATCGGTTTGGGGATATGATCGTTCATCCCCGCCTCAATGCATTTTTCACGCTCATACGCCAGGGCATGCGCTGTCATGGCAAGAATGGGAATCTTGCTGACCGGCATATCCAGGTGTCGGATTTCTCGGGTGGCGGTTATACCATCCATTTCCGGCATCTGAATATCCATAAGAACCAGATCAAACGTGTCGGCAAATTCCGGATCACTCAGTTTATCAAGTGCTTTTTTGCCGTTGACAGCCACCTGAACAATAAGCCCTTCGCTTTCCAGCAGTTCAGTGGCCACCTGCCGGTTAATCTCATTATCCTCAACCAGAAGAATGGTAGCCCCGCGAATTTTGTCAAGCCCGGGTACGTCTTCCGACTTTTCAGCTGCCAGAAGCTGCTTTTTCGAATCCGTTGTTTTTGACAGTATTTCTATGATGATATCAAAAAGGAGCGACATGTTTACCGGCTTGGCAAGAAATCCATCAACACCCACGCCTTCCGCTTTTTTCCGAATGTCATCCCTGCTGTATGCTGTCAGCATAAGGATGGATGGGATACGCGACAGACCGTCATTGGTTTTGATCCGCCGGGAAGCTTCAACCCCGTCTATTTCTGGCATTCGCCAGTCCATGACAACCAGTTCAAACGGCTGGTTATTTTTAGCGGCATTTTCCAGCTCAATGAATGATTCCCGGGCTGAGGATACCTGATGTACTTCAAAAGAAAAACTTTCCAGCATGTCGCAGATGACAAACCGTGCAACTTTGTTATCATCCACCACCAAAACCTTCAGGTCTTTTAAGTGACGCGGCGGGATAAACGGTTTTTCAACCTTCCCGGCCTTTGTCCCGAAAACCGCATCAAAATAAAAGGTGCTCCCCTTCCCCTGCTCGCTGTCCATATGAATCGACCCCTTCATCAGCTCAACAAGGCGCTTGCAAATGGCCAGGCCAAGACCGGTGCCGCCGAATTTTCGCGTTACCGAATCATCTGCCTGGGAAAAGCTCTGAAAAAGGTGAGTTCTTTGCTCATCGGAGAGTCCGATACCCGTATCTTCCACTGCAAACAGAAGTCTCACATGATCGGGGCCAGTTGCTTTTTTTACATCAGTCGCGTCATCAGGCCGGACACGAATAATAATATGCCCTTTTTCCGTAAACTTAACCGCATTGCTGGACAGGTTGATAAGCACCTGTTCAAGCCTTAAAGGATCGCCGACAAGATTCAAAGGGACGCCTGGTTCAATATGAAAAATAAATTCCAGACCTTTTTTCTCGGCTTCCAGACTGGCAACATTAATGAGATTGCCCATTACCGACTCCAGATTGAAGTCAATCGATTCCATGGTCAGCATACCGGCTTCGATTTTGGAAAAATCCAGGATATCATTGATAATCCGAAGCAGCGCATCGGCCGATTGCCTGATTTTTGAAAGGTAATCATATTGCTTGGCCGTCAGGTCGGTTTTCAATGCCAGATGGGCCAGTCCAATAATTGCATTCATGGGCGTTCGAATCTCGTGGCTCATGTTGGCCAGAAAATCACTCTTGGCCTTAAGCGCCAGGCGGGCGGATTCCCGTTCCTTTTCAGCCTTCTCTCGCTCTTTCTTTTCCGTAATATCAAGAAGGAACCCCTCATTATATTTCAGGCGACCGGATGAATCAAAGATTGACTTAACGGATATGGACACCCAGATCAGTGTCTTATCTTTTCGGGTCATCCGGGTCTCAAGTCCGCTGATTTCGGATTTTTTAATACCCTGCCGCAATGAGGCCAGATGCTCCTGGTCGGCGAATCCTTTCTGCCAGAAACTTCGGTTTCTGCCGATAAGGGCTTCAGGCGATTCAAATCCCAGTATGTCCGCCAACGCCGGATTTGCACTGATCAAAACATCTTCCGGGCTGATCTGAAAAATACCTTGGGCCGCATGCTCAAAAATTCCCTGGTATTTTTCCCGGGCAGTCTTCAATGCCAACATCTGTTGTTCAATTCTCAATTGCATATCATGCAGGATATCCACAAACCCCTGAAATTCAATACAGGACACATCTCTTTCTTTTACCCGGCCATGGCCCGAAGAAAAATCCGCTACGGTTTGACTTAGTTTATTCAGCGGTTTTCTAAGAAAGGTTCGTAATAAAACCCCTGTGGCAATAAAAAGCGCAAGCAGGATAATCAAAATGGTCATCGCAGATGAAAACAAGAGTTGGCGGTTAACCCTATTATATTGACCCGGCGCCAAGGACAGATAAATACGCCCGGCCGGCTGGTTTTCAAAGAGAATATCCTTGCTTCTTTTTAAAAATGCAACTGATTCGGATCTGTCTTTGTTTGAAAATACTTTTACATCATCTGCATCATAAATTTCCAGGATATCAATGAACTCATTTTGTGCAAAAGCCGATCCTATATGACGAATGGAGCGGGTATCATATTCCCACAAAGACAACCTCAGCGAATTTGACAAAAAAGATACATATTCATCTGCTTTTTTTTCAAGGGATTGAACGGCCTTTTGATCGGAAAAATAAAAGTTCAGCGAAATGGCCACAAAAGAAACAACAAGAACAACAAGCGTCAGGCCGACCGTGAGGCTTCTTGAGATGGAAAACTGTTTTCGTGGGCCGGGCATTCGTTCGCCAGACATCCCGCCGGACGTCCCGACTCCATCGTCTGGCGCCTGCGAAACACGGTTCAAATCGTCAGACAACATGATTTATTTAATTCCATAAGATTCAAAAATAATTGATAAAATACCATTTTCTTTCATTTGTTGGATCAACATATTGATTTCGGAAATTGTCGGGTGCCTATTTGATCGCATCAGCATCGTATGGTTGTAGTGCTGATCCAGCTTTTGGGAAATCAAAATTTTTTCGCCAATCTCCGGATGACAATACAGGTATTTTTTTAAAAACGATATAGTGACCACGGCAATCTCAACCCGCCCGGATGATACGGAACGAATATTCCCTTCATGGGTCATGGTCATGGTGGCGTTAAATTGCTCGTTTAAAAACGTTTCATCTGCGTTAAAATCCGCAAATCCGTAATGATATCCGACAAACCCGGCAATTCGTTTGCCTGTGAAATCATTAAAATAGCTCTGATCCCTTCCGGGTTCAATTTTGGCTATGTAAACCTCGCCCCCCTGAAGAAAAACATCAGATTCCTCAATGGGCTTTCCGGCCCATCCCCATTGTTTGCTTTCAAACAGGATCAAGTCAAATGCATTCTTATCAAAATCACGATATCGGCGTTTTGATGCCGTTGGAACGAATTTAAAGAGATAAGTATCCTGTAGGGCATTCATTGCCTTTATCATATCCAGGGTTATCCCCGCAAATTTACCGTCCACATTTTCAACAAACGGCGGGAAAGTATAACCACCCACGCGGACTTCGATAGCGCCCGCATCTGTTGAAAATGTACACAGGAACAACACTGCCCAGAAAAACGAAACTGTTTTTTTCATCACCATCAAATTTACCCACCTTGAAAAATCATTACATGGTATTTTTTCACAATTGCGGAAATACAACATACCTTTTTTTATTGATAATTGCAATGACTTACTCCTGTTTCGCGTTTATCACTCCGCCAATTCTGCGACTTCCGGATATCAGTTCTCGTTACTTTCTATTATTTAAATTGAGCGATTCAGAGATATTGATAACCGCATATGAACGATTAGTTGTTGAAATATTAATCTGAATACGATAGTCTTTATTCATCCATCCCCTTGCTGGCTTCGTAAAAAGTCCAAATTCTGTGTTGCGCTACATTCTTCGTCACTGCGGAGTAGGCTAACTACGCCTCATTCCTCGGAATTTGCGCGCCTTGCTAGTTGTATAAGATTGGTGGAACTTTTTTCTTTGCCATCGGAATTCGCTTTTTTACGGGACTATCATCCCCTTGCGTTTGAAAAAATAACTGTTCCAATAGGGAACACTTTTCTTTGGAGCTTGCCCCAATAGGAAACACTTTTTTTATCCAATTCGCCTAACCTCCTGCAATTATGACATGCCAATAGATGGTATGCTTGTTGCATGTTAAGTTTAGAGTTTTATTTACAGCATTATTTCACCTCATCAGTACAACCGATGAGAATTATATAATATTGACATTTAGCTTAAATAATTATATATGTATTAGTTAACATGTA
>CAZQLG010000152.1:0-6841 GCA_964594105.1 uncultured Desulfococcus sp.
CCCTTAATTTTTATGGTACGCCCGGCAGGATTCGAACCTGCGGCCTACGGATTCGAAGTCCGGCGCTCTATCCAGCTGAGCTACGGGCGCGCACGATAGAAATCGGTACACCAACAGGCTTCAACGACCCGTCTGCAACGATTATTCTTTCTGATGGGGTGAGTGATGGGACTTGAACCCACGGCCACCTGGGCCACAACCAGGAGCTCTACCAAACTGAGCTACACCCACCATAGAAAGTAGCATTACTTAACAAACCATTTCTATCTTTTCAAGAGATTTTTATTATATTCCCAAAATAATATGACCGCAATACCCGTTTTGTGCTGATAACAAAAAAGTTGCTATTGACCATAGATTCTATTTTTATTACAATTTTTAATTCAAATGCTTTAAAATAAGGGTTAAACAACATGAACAAATATTTGATTTTTATTGTCAGGGCTATTTTCAGCGCTGTTTTTGCTGTTGTACTCTGTAAAATGTTCAAACCGGATGCTCAGGTGCTGTTTATCGCCGGGCTTGGTATTTTCCTATTGGGCACATCTTATGGATTTGAATATTATAGAAAGAAAAAAACGGACACCTAAAGGACAACAAACAATTGAAACAGATTATTCTCGGCACCGCAGGACATATTGACCACGGCAAAACAAGCCTGATTAAAGCAATCAGCGGTTATGATACTGACCGCTTAAAAGAAGAGAAGCAGCGCGGCATCACCATTGAGCTGGGCTTTGCCTCCTTAGATCTTCCCAGCGGAATTCATATCGGTATTGTTGATGTACCGGGTCATGAAAAATTTGTAAAAAACATGGTGGCCGGCGCGACCGGAATTGATGTGGTCGCCATGATCATTGCCGCAGATGAAGGCGTTATGCCCCAGACCCGGGAACATCTGGAAATTTGTTCGCTGCTGGGCATCCAATACGGATTTATTGTACTGACCAAGATTGACATGGTGGATGCTGAATGGGCAGAACTGGTTAAAGAAGATCTCCTCGAATTTGTGGAAGGTACTTTTCTGGAAAACGCGCCGGTCATCCCGGTGTCATCTGTTACAGGTGACGGAATACCGGAATTCATTGCCGCGCTTGACGATTTTTGTTCTGAGATATCAGTTAAAAAGCCAAGTGGTTTGTTCCGACTTCCGGTAGACCGGGTGTTTACAATGAAAGGTTTTGGAACGGTGATTACCGGCACACTGATTTCCGGCAATATCTCAGTGGGTGAAACTGTCATGATTTATCCGGGGGATACAAAATCCAAGATCAGGGGTCTACAGGTTCATGATCAACAGGTAAATACTGCTGAAGCCGGCATGCGGACCGCTATTAATTTCCAGGGGATAGAAAAAGCGACGGTCAACCGGGGGGATGTGATTGCCCGTTTGGAAACACTTAAAAATTCATATATGCTGGATATTGAACTTTACCTGTTGGAAAGCAATGTACGGCCGGTTAAAAACAGAGATCGTGTAAGGCTGCATACCGGGACCAATGAACTTCCCTGCATTGTGATCCTGCTGGACAGGGAAACCTTAGACCCTGGCGAAACTGCTGTTGTTCAGCTTCGCCTTGAGGAACCGGTGGCATGCGTAAAGGACGACCGGTTTGTGATTCGGAGCTATTCCCCGGTAAGAACCCTTGGCGGCGGACGGATTTTAAATCCGATTCCCTACAAGCATAAACGATTTAAAGATGAAACCAACGCCGATCTTTCTGCTCTGGCAAATGCAGACGAAGAAACATTGATTCTTTTAAATGCGAAAGATGCGGGTTATGCTGAAATTGCGTATACTGACCTGCCAATCGTTACGAATCTTACCGGAAAACAACTGGATAAATACCTTCAATTGCTTTTGTCAAAACACCTGCTCATCCAGACCGACAAGGAAAACAAACGTTATATTCACCAGAAGACGCTTGAAAAATTCACATCAAAGGTGACTGAACTTTTGACGCAATACCATGCTGATCATCCGTTGAAAAGCGGAATGCCCAAAGGAGAGTTAAATTCCAAATTCCCACCGATCATGAGTGACAAACTGTTTAATCACCTGTTAAACGCAATGATCAAATCCAAAGCAATTGTTGTATCGGAAAACAGTATCCGGCTGGCCACTCACACGGTGACGCTAAAAGCGGATCAATCCGATATAAAGAAGCAAATCATTGATACATATTTAAACACCGGGCTTCAGCCGCCTTATTTTAAGGAACTTTCAGCGACTTTAAAAATTGACCCCAAAGAATCAAAAAATGTTCTCATGCTGCTTGTCAAGGAAGGTTCCATTATCAAAGCCAAAGAAGAACTTTTTTTCCACGCAGATATCATCACCGACCTGAAAAACCGGCTGGTGGATTTTTTAAAAACACACCGTGAAATCTCGACACCACAATTTAAAGAGATGACAGGTGCATCAAGAAAGTATACAATACCTTTGCTGGAATATTTTGATGCTGAAAATTTAACTATCCGGGTTGGGGATATAAGGCTGCTCAGAAAACAATAGCATATAATCGATTTCCAATTTCACCACATTTACAGTGTCAAATGCCGCCTTGCATAGCATACTATAGCCAAACAGCATTTTCCTTGTAAATGCGGCAAACTTGAAAATCGCTGAATTTTGATAAAAGTTAAATCCAATTCTTCATATAAAGCATTGCATTCGCAGGAGGAAATAAAATGGAAAAAGAATTTCAGACATTCGTATGGGCCCGTATTATCGGCGCACTTGTCATTGCTGTCGTATTAATCTGGGGAACCATGAAACTGATTAATTTGGTCCCGGGCAGCAGCAGCCATTCACCGGAGATTTTGTATTCTTCCGAATCCCATGAAAACACTGACTCAACCCAAAACGCACTCCCATACAATGCCCATTCACCATCCATGGGTCAGACACCTAAAGGAGCCGATACGCATGGTGCCTATGGGGGTACCGAAGCATACAAAGGGCCTAAAGGCGTTGCATTTGTTAACGCGCTCATCGCCCCCATCGAATATGAGTTAAACGAACGTTTCTGGGGCTGGCGACCCAATGATGCCATCAAATTTACAGATAACGTCAATGAATATCAACTGGGCCTCCTGGAAGTCACCCGCCGGGCAAGTACGCGGCTAACCGAGAATATCTCAAGAACAGGGAGCACTGCCGTAATCAATAAACACCTGGAACGTGCCATGAACTCATTTATGATACGTGCGGACAGTTTAATCATCCCTTCCGCTGAATCCTCTTACAACGAGGCCATTGATAATTTAAATCGTTACAAGAAACAGTTGATAAAAAATGAAGCATCCTTTTATACCCGCACAGACAATCTAATCCCCTTGCTTAAATCATTTGGTGAACTGGTGGGCAGCTGTGATGAAAAACTTGTAAAAAGGACAGAAGATACCGGCGAACCGGTCAGCACATTTTCCGCAGACAACTATTACTATTATGCCAAAGGGGTGGCCAGCGCTCTTGTTCCGATCCTTCACGCGATTGAAAACGATTTCAGCCAGGTACTTGAAACCCGAAACGGTTCTGAAATACTTCACCATGCCATTACTTCCTGCCATCATGCCGCAGAAATGAAACCCTGGCTATTTGTCACCGAAGGCAATTTGAACGGCATTATCCCCAATCACCGGGCCAACATGGCAGCATCCATCAGTCATGCGCGTTTTTATCTGGGATTGCTGGTCGTAACGTTATCGACATAGAAAAGAAGGTAGAAGGTAGAAGAAAAAAAGCCCTGAAGGAGCATGACATATCAGCCCGGGGCAACGCCCCGGGAAAAAATAAAAAATAAATTTAACCCTGAAAGGGCGCAACATCATGCTTATGAAATAACGCAACTGAAATTGAGTACCCCCAAAAATTTTTCGTTCGTTAATGCCTGTAACAGGTTGTTAAAAAACGTTATGAGCGCTGGCAAGACAAGTCAAAATTCAGCGAAAAAGCAGAGTTTATGTCTATAAATGAGCACTTTAAGCCGAATTTTAACGACGTATGGCCAAGCGCAATAGTTTTTCAACAGCCTGTTAAATCACATCAATAAACCGGGAGGATATGTTATCCGCAAACAACATTCCCTTATGGGTCAACCGACATTGATTGTTGATAATTTCAAGATCCCCGTCAGATTCATATGCAACCACAATTGATCCGAAAAGCCGGTTAAAATCAATATTAAATCTTTTTTCAAAATCCAATATTGAGAGGCCGTCAACACATCTCAATCTCAAATAAAGCGTTTCAATTATCAGCTGCCGACAGCTCAGTTCCTCTATGTCTTCAATGGGGAGCTGTCCCAGCCCTGTCTTATCCAGATACGCCTCAAGGGACCGGACATTCCAGGAGCGTCTTTTGTCAATTAAAGAATGGGCCGAAGGCCCCAGCCCGACATAAGGCGCGTGTATCCAGTACTTTTGATTATGCCGTGAACGAGTTTGATTCGACGTTGAAAAATTGGAAACCTCGTACTGATAAAACCCGTTGTCTTCCAAGTATTGAACTGTAAAATCATATAGCTGTCCTACATTTTTTTCAGGAAGCGCCTGGAAGCGGCCGTTTCGCAGATTATTCTCCATTGGTGTGCCGGGCTCATAGGTCAGCATATAGCAGGAAAGGTGTTGGGGACTTAAACGGAGCGCTGTCTGAAGATCTGCTTGCCACATGCGCTCCGTCTGCCCCGGAAGACCATAAATAAGATCAAGCCCGATATTATCAAGTCCAGCAGACCGGGCCAGCGAAACGGCGTCAATGGCATCATCTGCCGTGTGAATGCGCGACAGAAAGCCTAAGGCGGAATCTGAAAACGACTGAACACCGATATTGATACGGTTAACACCGGCCTGGCGAAAACCGGCCAGTTTTTCCGCAGTCACGGTTCCGGGATTTGCTTCAATGGTAATTTCTGAACTGGGCGATAGCTGAAACCGGTGGGCGGCGGTGTCAATCAACCGCCGGATTTGTTCCGGCGAAAGAATAGACGGCGTTCCGCCGCCAAAATAAAGGGTGTCCGCATAAAACTGAAAATCCGCCGTCAGATGCATCTCATGAATTAATGCATCAACAAATGCCGGTATTTTTTCAAGAGCCGTGATAGAATAAAAATCACAATAAGCGCATTTTTTTACACAAAACGGCACATGGATATAGATTCCGCCTGTTTGTTTTTTTGATTGCACCATCCGACCTGCACCTGAATCAATCATTCATTGATATTCCGACCTGAAATTCGAAACAAAACCAAAAAATTTTTATTCTTAATTGCCGGATTACGAGCTGACGCGCTAATTCGACCTACGCATTCTTAATTCCTAATTTATATAAATCGTTTCATTAACTCATTGATTACCCTGTCGACATTTTCAGGATCAATGTCATATTGTCGACATGCCTCCTCAGCCTTGGCCGCCAGTTGTGAATTATTCAAATCGCTTAATTGTGAAAACAAACCCAGCCGGCGGCCGACCTGATAAAGCATCCGCTGGTGAGGTTCCATTGCAAAAAAATTTCGGATCACGCCGGTAATCCGTTCTTTATCTTCGGGAAATTTTCCTTCCACTTCTTCAAAAAGATTCAAAATATGATCGCTTTTGATGAAACTGGTAATCGAATCTAAATTTTCCAGAAACAATAAGAGTTCTCTGGCGGTTTCCACATCTGTGAGTTTTTCAAACCGACCGGACGCATATTCATCATAGAGTTCAACATTATTGGGGATTGCCAGGGTCCGGAGGCGAATAAAATCCGGGTTAATCTGGTTCAATGCATCCGCAGTTTCCAAAGCATGTATTTCAGACAACCCTTTTCCGCCCAGGCCTGGCATGACGTATTCAGACAGTTCAATACCGGCTTTTTTAACTTTCAGACCGGCCCTGACATGGGTCTGCTTGTCCACCCCTTTTTTGACAAACGTTAACACCTCATCTGAACCGGATTCCAGTCCGATATGAATCCGGTTAAGCCCGGCTTCTGCATAAGACTTTAAATTTTGATCTGAAATTCGGGCAACGGTGTGAGACCTGGCATAAGATGTAATACGGTCCACCCAGGGAAAACATTTCATCAAATGCCGCAGTATTGCAACCAGGTCCGCGGGCTTGACAATCAAACTGTTGGCATCCTGAAGAAAAACAGACTGCATGCCGCAGGCAAACCAGTTTACAGCTGCATAAAACGTCTGTCGCTCAGAGGCATCCAGCTTTGTATTATATGCGTTCAGGTCTTCACGAGAAATCTGACCATCCTGATTACCCCGCTGCCTGAGCACATTGATATGACGGCTGATGTCATCAATATCCTGTATAACATGATCAACAGGACGAAGTGAAAATGCTGCACCTTTATAAACCGGACAAAACGTACACCGGTTCCACGGACAATTCCGGGTAATCCGGATCAAAAGACTGTTTGCCTCGCTGGGCGGCCGAATGGGACCCTGCTCAAAACCAGTATACTTTTTTTCTTTTTCCCTTGAACCACTCATAAATATATGCTCTCCTTATCAATTAGAATAGAGACCGGCCAAAATGTATATTCTATCTACCTGAGTAATTAACATAAAACAAATATCTTCATTGTACAGGGATAAATGAAAAAACGACGAATCTTTTTCTTAATTGCCGGGCTGATAATCTTCGGGCTTCCGGCATATTTTTGTTCGGATATTTATCTTTTTGCAAATAATCCGGCGGACCTGTCAGCGCCCCAGCAGGTGATTTTTAAAATTTCTCCCGGCCAAAATTTTAACAAAATAACGAACAATTTATTCTCCAAAAAGCTCATCACTTCCCCGACAAAATTTAAGCTGATTGCCAGACTCAAAAAATCAGACCG
>CAZQLG010000153.1:0-6801 GCA_964594105.1 uncultured Desulfococcus sp.
TTATACCTTATACCTTATACCTTATACCTTATACCTTATACCTTATACCTTATACTCCCCCAAATATTTGGCGCCCTTTTGAATTGTTGCCGCAGATTCACGACTAAACTGTTCGGTTTCCTTATCCGTAAAATCGTCAAATTTAATAACATCACAGTCCTTCATCACCATCAACAGTTCAAGCACAACCTTTTCAGCCAAATTATTGAGTTGCGCCTTTTTAACATCGGCGTCATCAGCTGCGTGAATTTTTACAACATGATCTTTCAATGGATCATCCGGGTCATTCAAACGTTTTTTAATTATTTCAAAAATCAAAATAAAAATGACATCGATTTTGTTACTCTTGATCAACGTCGGGCTGTGAAAAAAAGAAAAATCTTTTTCAACAAGGACGGTGCCTTTGTGAAGATCTATTACTTTCTCAAACCAATTGATCGTGTATTGTTTATAATCGCCCTGTCCCCATTTTTCCTTTTCCCAGATATGTGCCCGGATGACTTTATTTAATTGGGAAAAACAATCCTGCTGATTATCAAAGTTATAGGTTCCCAGCAATGCGCCGGACTGGAAAAGATCCACCCCGGGTTTTTCCGCATGTTCTGATATTTCCGCACAGAGAATTCTTTGTTCTTTACCGCGCCGGAAAATCAAAATTTTATAAGACGGTTTTCCCGGTTCAATGCGTTGAAGTTCTTCTGCGGATTCTGGCGGGGTCACTTTTCCTGCAATGGCTGGCGGTAAAAAAGCAGCCAACAGATTGGGGCTCAAATTTACAATTTCCATAACAGCGATAAATACGGATAGTTCTTTTTCATCAAGCGGCTGAACAGGAATCAGTCTGCCCGGTTCCAGATACGGCTTAAAAATATTCAGCATGGCCTCCAGCGCTCCCTGCCAATGCGCGCTTCGGGGGTCTTTACCGTCTTTAATCCATTGTTTTATTTTTTGGGGTATCTCGTCCATCATATGTTCCTCTTATATTTTCTATTTTTTTTTAAAGTCCCATGCCTGAAATAAAAAAATATCAAACCAGACAATCCCACCCATTGTCAAACGGTTTCAGCGATTCAATGCCAATCTAAATCCCACTCAAAATTTATATTTCTTTACTGGTTTTCATTTCATAAGAATAAAAATTTGTTTGACTTTTATCGGAATAATTCACACGTTTGATTCGGTCTTTAAAACAACAGAAAAGGTGTAAAATTCGTATCATGAAATCTTTTGAAAATCTTTTTACAGAATTAAAAGGAAAAGCCGCCAGGGGTGATGGAGATTCCGGAACGGTGAAAGCCCTGGCAGCGGGAAAACATACCATTGGAAAAAAAATTGTAGAAGAAGCGGCGGAAGTATGGATGGCATCGGAATACGAGGGACAGGAAAAAACCGCTGAAGAAATTTCACAGCTGATCTATCATATTCAGGTGATGATGCTTGCATGTGATTTAACTTTAGAAGATGTTTACAAGTATTTATAGATGCCTGTCAAAAGAAAGGGTGAAATGATAAAAATTGCCTTACCCAATAAAGGGACGCTTTCTGAAAACTCCGTACGCTTGATGACTGAAGCGGGTTATACATGCAAACGGTATAACCGCGAGCTATTCGTACATGATAAAAAAAATGAGATCGATTTTGTGTTTCTTCGACCCCGGGATATTGCTGTTTATGTGAGCCGTGGCATTATTGACATCGGAATTACCGGAAGAGACCTGGGGCATGAAGCAGATGTCGTACTTGATGAGTTGCTATCCCTGGGCTTCGGCCAATCTAAATTCTGTTATGCTGTTCCTCGCCAAAGTTCACTGACACCATATGATTTCAACGGCCTGCGGATAGCCACGTCATATCCTCACCTTGTAAAAAAAGATTTGGCCAAACGACAGATTCAGTCGGATATCGTAAAGCTTGACGGCGCTGTTGAAATCAGCGTCACCTTAGGAGTAGCGGATGTCATTGCCGATGTTGTTCAATCCGGGAGAACACTGACCGAAGCGGGTTTAAAAATTGTCGGATCACCCCTTCTTGAATCCGAAGCGGTGGTTGTCGCTGGCCCGCATACATCGGTTGACGATTCATCGATCAGAACATGCCTTGAACGGTTGCGAGGAATCGTCGTGGCGCGGGAATACGTCATGATTGAATATGATGCACCGGAAACGCTGCTTGAAAAATTCTGTTCCGTCACGCCGGGAATTGAGTCCCCGACCATCGCACCTTTAAGCAAGTCCGGGTGGGTCGCTGTTAAAGCGATGGTCAAACAAAAAAATATCAATAATGCAATGGATAAATTGACTGAACTAGGGGCAAAAGGCATCATTGTCACCAACATCAGAACATGCCGCCTATAATAACCGGTCACAAAATACCAAAATAACCTATTTTATTTTTTCTTTGCCATTAGACCCTGATTTTTTATGGGAATGTCATTTTGCTTGACGGGATATTCGAATTACTACATATTGTCTTATGATAATATGTATTTATATAATTTAAAATTTATCTGTTGGATATAGGGCATTTGTGTATTTTTTTTAAAATCCTTCCTTCCGCCTGATGATATCCGGTTTATGACAATTTTCTTACTATCGGTATTTTTCATGATATTATCAAACGCAAATAGATCCATCTATTTTTTCTAAGTTATAAAATTTAGGATAAACAGTGATTATAACTTTGAAAATGATAAAAAAAGCATCCCTTATATTTATATTGTGTTTCTTTTTCGGGGGGGTTGCTGAATGTGTATTCCCTGAACCGTCACTTGCCATTATAAATGTCTCGATAACAGGACCTCCCGGACAGGGCCCGTTTGTTCACAATGGAAATATCCTGACTTTCATGGGCACCGCCCCACCCCACGCAACCCTGATTTCAGCCCATCTTGTGGACAATCAAAACAACACGATTCGGGATGTTTCAAAAGGATTAAAAATCACCCCAAATACGGGTGATATTCATGGTTCAATTTTTGTGGGGTCTTTTCGGGGAGCGGCCCTGGTGCATCTCAACATGCTGGTTCAGGACACGACAGGTAATAAGTCCATAAAAGGCACATCCAATATGCTTACCATCGATAATTGTCCGCCGGAAATCCAAATTATCAAACCGAAAAATCACACTTACTTCAAAACAACCCCCATTATAATTCATGGGACAACCGTGGATAATCTATCCGGCATCGCCGATGTCGGAATCAGTATTGATGACGATTGTACATATCACCCGGTTGATTCTTTTAAAGACGGGCAATGGCAATACGCATTTACACCATCGGCCATTAATACCGCATATACCATTAAAGTAAAATCAACAGATGTTTGCGGGCTTGAAACGGTATCTGACAAATTGACAATTCACTATATTGCGAGCCATCCATCCGTCAAAACAAACAATAGAACACCCAAAAAAATTACACCCGATTATTCCTATTGCAATGAAAACAAATCTCCTGATGATGACGGAATTTGCACATACAGAGTGACAAATTTAAAAAATAACCGATTCCAGCCAACCGATTTATTTACATTAAAAGAAGAAATGGCAATTATTGTCAAGGGGTATGGCGGTAATACGATTACCATAAAAATAATAGTGCCTTCCACCGGAAAAGTAATTTTCGAAATGGCCAATTATGTTCCTGTGAACAAGCAAAAAATGTGGCGTTGGAAAGTCGCAACACCCGGCATATTTCAGGCAGCCCTGTTTATCGATGGAATCAAAAAAGACAATGTATATTTTAAAATCATTCAATAATCCTATGCTTCAGCAATTCAAATACCGCAAACCCCATAAAAGGAATTGACAGATACAATGCGCCCAATCAAACGATTTGAATTCACGCCCATACTGGGCTGGTCAGCGTCCCGTTATGATACCTTTAAAACATGCCGGAGACGATATTATTATACATACTATGCAAAATTTGACCCGGAATATCCGGTGAATATAATTAACCGGCTTAAAAAAATGACCTCCATTCCCCTTGAAATCGGGAACATTGTCCATGACATTATCAAGGTACTTCTGGAAAGGCTCCAAAAAACCGAACAGCAAATTGATTCGGCAAGATTCTATCATTATGCCCGAAAAATCACTGAACAATACTGTCAAAAAACCTTTTCGGAAATTTACTACAAAGCGATCAACCAGCTAAACATCGACGACATTTATGAAACCGTGCGGATGATTTTAAGCAATCTCTTAAACAGTCAGCGATTCATGTGGGTCATCCAAAACGCAATAAAAAATAAGGACCAGTGGGTCATCGAACCCTCTGGCTACGGCCAGACCGTCATTAACGGATTAAAAGCATACTGCAAAGTCGATTTTCTGTTTCCCGTAGACGATGTGCTATACATCATGGACTGGAAAACCGGCAAAGCCGATAAAGATAAACATCACAAACAGATGCTTGGATACACTGCCTGGGCCGCATTCCACTTTGACCATGATCCTGAAAAAATCCACCCTATCATTGCCTATCTGAAACCGGAATATGCGGAAGACACCTTGCGGATCACACGGCCGGACACAAATAATTTTGCCGACACCGTTAAAAAAGAAACCCAGGAAATGTATGATTTTTGCACCCATATAGAAGATAACATCCCAAAAGAAAAAACCCTGTTTGAAAAAACGACCATAAAAGTATTTTGTGATTACTGTAATTTCAGGGAACTTTGCAATTCGGCATCGGCAATAAAACCCATAACGTAAAAAAACGGTAAAAGGAATAAACATGATAACATATCTATATTGGGCGGCCGTAATCGGAATGGCTGCAGCGGTTTTATTTGGCGTTGGGATAAAAGCAAAAAAATGGAAACCCGGTATTATTATTGCGGTTCTTATTCTGGTTATCAGTTGGGGAGCCTACGCATTCCATTTCCAACAGATTTTTGTCAAGCGTTATGGCGGCGTAATGACAATTTCCGTTCCTGACGGACAACGCCATATAGGCGCCACATGGAAAGATGACAATCTGTGGATAGAGAACTATGACCCAAAAACCAATACCTGTATTTTCAGTGAATATTCCAAAGGCAATGTACTTGAAGGCAAGGTCATTATAAAAAACTGTAATCCGCTAATGCCAGGGAAGTAAGTTTTTTCCCTTAGAGATGATGGCGTCGTTAAAAGCAAACGAATGACGGCTTCACCACTGTATCAAAAAACAACTTAAATCTTGGTAGGCCGGGTTTCTTACCCGGCGCCCAAATTTGCCGATGGACATGTCCTGTTCATTTGTCGGGAAAGAATCCCGACCTACGATTTGAGTGGTTTTCAAATAAGTTATTTGGAAGCTTTTCATGGTGACACGTCACCATGAAAAGCTTTTTACGAGTTTGTCAGAGATAACCAATAAAAAATTATGAGCGATTCTGTCCAACAGCTATTCCGAAAGATACCCCTTTTCCACGGCATAATCGAGAAGATCGGAAATATACGCCCATAAAGACGCGCTGCCCGCCTGCATGGGACTGTTTTTTTGAATCACCGGCGATTTTGTAACCCCGTGTTCCTGCCAGGCTTTTCCTTTGGTGATTACATTATGCAGCATCGGCTGAAGGCGATCCAAAGCATACGCGAATTTAGCCTCTTTTGTTTGACGGGCCTCAAACTCATTCCATAAAGTACGAAATAATTCTGCCTGGTCCGGCGGCAGCAGATTAAATAAACGATCGGCAGCAGCCAACTCCCGCGCTATTTTACTTTTCGTATGGTTGTCGTCATATAAAAACGTATCACCTGCGTCAATTTCAACAATGTCATGAATCAGCACCATTTTGATCACCCGGCTCAGGTCAATATCTGATTCATTGGCATGTTCTGACAATACCATTGCCATAACTGCCAGATGCCAGGAATGCTCCACGGAATTTTCACGTCTTGACGCATCGGTTAGATATGTTTGCCGAATCACCTGTTTTAATTTATCAATTTCAATAATGAACTGTATCTGCTGTTCCAGCCGTTTGATGGTCATGTTCCCCTCTTTTATATTTTCAATAATTCAAGTTAATATTTTCAGGGCTCTCTTTTAAAATAAAGAAAAAAATGATATCATAAAAAAAAACAGCAACCAAGAACACAGAAAATATGATCATAGGAGCAAAATGAGCCATTCCCTGAAAGTTGTCGGAGAATCCCGAAAAAAAATGTATGGCCCCAGATCCTTACTGGTTTGCGGTTTTTCATCAGATGAACGAAAAACCATTTTAAACCTATTTAAAAATAAAAAATTTAACCGCCTGCCGATCGTTTATACCACCAGCGAAGATCGGCTTGAACGAATGAAAAACATGATAACAAGAGACCATGAGTCGGGAATAGACAGTGAGTGCGGGTTGGAACGGGCAATTATCATGTCCGGATTGACTGAAAAAGAATTACATTTGACCATGTCGGCATATAAAAAAATCAAGCTGCCAAAGCCGCTATGGGCCACACTCACGCCGACGTCTCAAAACTGGACAGTGGAAGCGCTGATCTCAGAATTAAACAATGAGCGACTTCATCTTGGAAAATAAAGATCCGTACGAAAACATGTAATTTATTCATTCCCACGGAGGACCGTGGGAACGAGAACACCATAGATTAAACGGTTTTCAAGTTTGCCGTAGATACAAGGAAAATGCCGCCTCGCTATAGTCAGTTCTATGCGAGGCGGTATTTGACGCCGTAGATCCTAAATTCCCGCGTTAATGTAACGAGGCAGGTGGCGCGACGCCCAATTTGGTGTAGAGGTCCGCCTGCCGCTTGGTTGTTTCGCCAACTTGCAGTCGTTGACCCGGC
>CAZQLG010000154.1:0-6766 GCA_964594105.1 uncultured Desulfococcus sp.
ATCTGAGGATCGACACCAAAGATGTCCGGTCCATAGGAAAATTTCAGGAGTGGATTGATGATACTGTCGGCGTGGAAGGTATCTGGATTGAAAGCGATGTAAGCCGTGCGGTAAGAAGGGAAACATGGTGCCCGTTTGTGGGCCGCGAGATACCTTATGCGCCGCTTGCAGGGCAAAAGAATTTGCGGCCGGATGCCGAAGCGTTGAAAAAGGCGACTGCACGGAATTTTGCAGTAATTTCATGGCCGGCTGGGCAAACGATTTTCTGCAATACTGCAACCCTGAATTTGAGATAGCGCCGGTAACGGTTATGATTCCAAAAGGAGATGCGTTTTGTGAGTTTGTCTGGAAAAGAAAAACACCCTGGAAAGGGGGAGAAAAATAATGAACATCTTGCTCGCTTATTACTCCAGGTCCGGACATACCGTGGAATTATCCCTTTTAATCGCCGAAGCATTAATATCTATGGGGCATACGGTTGATTTTGAAAATATTGAACCGGTCAGTGTGGATAAAAGATGGCCGATTCTATGGCGAAGTCAGTGGTATTGGGGCGCCCTATGGCTGGGGATTGTATCGAATAAATATCAACAATATTTCCTGGAAAACTATAAGATCCCCGAGGTTGACATCAAGCCTCTGGTGCATCCGGATGTCTCAAAATACGACCGCATTTGTATCGGTTCCCCAAAGCAGACCATCGTTCCATGTGTTATTGAAAGATACTTAAGGCAGGTGGAGGGTCTCAAGGATAAAAAGGTCGGCTATTTTGCAACATGGGCCGGGCCGCCGCTGAAGCATTTTGAGGTGGAACACCTGTTCCGGCCAGCCGCCGACAGACTGGAGAGAAGAGGGGCGAAGCTGGTATCAATCCTGGGCCTGTCAAGCCTTTATCATGAGTATTGTATCATGGTTATCTTCCGGTTTTTTTCACGGCTCCGGTTTGGCCTGCCCATTGAAGACTTCAGCGTGTATAGCGAATATGGGGAAAAAAACAGGAAATTGTTTTGCGATGAACTGATTCGGGGGGAATTGGACATAAAGGAGTCAAAAGGGTGGAAACGGTCGTTTGAAGGGCCCGGAATTCCCGGCGTCGCAACTGCAAGCGCCATGACCACGCTTCAATTTGTTCGCCGTTTGTTTATTAAATATGGATTAAAAGAATAAAAAGTTTTACGGGCAAGGAGGAAACTTCATGGCGGTTTTTACTGAAACGGAAAAAAGCATCAGAAAAATGATCATGGATCAGGTCCTTGCCGAAGGGACCTGCCCGACAAATGCGCAACTGGCGCAAGCGCATTCCTTGTCGGCAGATGAACTTGCTATTGTGTATAGAAATCTTGAGGCGGGGATCTGTGTGGCGGTACAAAACAAACAACATGAAAATATAAAGTCTTTTCAAGGTGAAAAATTGAGCGCGCCCCCTCCTGCGCTGGGGGAAATATTTTATGCGCGCCCCTTTGCAACCTTTAAAAATCATTATCCCGTATGGGTGGACGGCGATCAAAAATGGTATGGTGAATGCGCGGTTGAGGTATGCGGCATCTCCATGATGTTCCCGGGCAAGGAGGTCGCTGTTCGCTCCGTATGCCGCCAGACCAAGGAACCGGTGGAGATCGTGGCTCGTGATGGGAAACTGCTGCATTATTCACCGGAAACATTACGGGTTCATATCGGGTTTCCCATTCGATATTTTCCCGATGATGCGGTGGGCTGGTGCGACTACAACAGCTTCTTCAGCTCGGAAGCAGCCGCACTGGAATGGAAAAAAGCGCATCCGAAGATGAACCGAAGTATTACGCTGTCACCTGAAACCACAGCGAATTTTATCGTAAATCTGATTGGAAAAGGACGGCTGAATTATGATTATCAGCCCAGGCTTCCGATTTTGTCTACTTTATTAAGAGCGCATCAGTACGGTTTCACCATACCAAAACCCATATTAAAGTATTTTTGGCCGGATCCGTTCTGGCTTCCAACTCCTCACATGTTTTCGGCGATGAAACGCAATGGATACAAAAATTACATCCGGTTTGCCGTGGTTTAATATAGGCTTCTATTATGCATCACCCCAAGCCTGCTTCAGGCGCTGTCAATTTATATATAACAGAGGGAGTATAAATGAAACTATTGGATACCATCAAAAAGTTAAAGCACGGCGAAGTGCCACATCTTGGAACGATTTCCGACGCTGTTTTGGATTTTGCCGTCGGTGCCTCCAGATTTCGAAGCCGTTTTCAGTCCGTGAGCAGTCTGGAACGGGTCTTGACTGCTGTACGACATAAAGAACCGGATCGGGTGCCGGTAACACCCATACTCAGCGGCGGGGCAAGACAGATATCCGGGATCTCATATCCGGATCATTCCTTAAACGCGGATAAAACAGCGCAATCTTTTCTTGACGGGTGGAAATTTGTGGGGGGCGATCTGGTCCTTTTAATGTTGGATCTTTCCCTTGAGGCGGCGGATTTTGGACAGAAAATCGTATATCCGGACAACTCCACACCCTATCCGGATTACGATCATCCGGTGATCAGGGATGTGGACGACTATGATCGAATCCAATCGTTTGATCCGTTAAAATCCCCCCGGATGAGTGAGTTTGTGCGTTTGTGTCGGATTATGGTGAAAGAAGTCGGACTAAAGAGTATTGTTACCGGATTTGTTTTCGGTCCGTTGGGAGTCCTGGCAATGATGCGGGGAGCGGAACTGCTTTTTAAGGATTGTGTGCTTTATCCTAAAAAAGTCCAAAAAGCCTGTGAGATTATTACCGGTGTGCTCATCGAATATGTTCAGGCACAGTGTGACAGCGGGGTCCCGGCGGTGGCAATTGATTCTCTGTTTGCCTCCAAAACCGGTTTGCCGAAAAAACTCTGGGAAGAGATCGAAGGCCCGTTTGTCAGCGAGATCAGCCGTGTGATCAAGGACAACGGCCTGATTGTGGGGGTCCATAACTGTGGGCATGATCCTTATTTTGATACGCAGATTCGTTCCATGGACCCCGAAGTGATGAGTTTTGCCCATCTCCCGGATGACTGTAAAGACCGCAAAGAATTGAAAGAGAAATACGGGGATCGGGTCACTCTTTTGGGGTATGTCGCAACCCCGCTTCTGGTCCACGGGACCCCCACCGAAGTGATGGATGAGTGCCGGCGTCAGATTGATGATCTTGCGCCCGGAGGCGGATTTATCCTTGCGCCCGGATGCGAATATCCGCCAGGTATTCCTTTGACCAATGCTATTGCAATGATCAAGGCGGCTGAAAAATACGGTTGAGATGTATTTGTGACCATCAATTTCGTTTAAGGAGATCATAATGAACATGACAGACATCCTTGCCGGCCTTGAACAAAGTGTATTGTCAAACAATCCCGAAGAAACGGCCCGTGCGCTGTAGGCGGTAAAAAGCAAGAATTATTCGGGAGATGATATTTTAAATGCATTGACACGGGGCATTGAAAACGCCCGTAATGGATTTAAGCAGGATAAATATTCGATCCCGGATTTACTTCTTGCCATTGATGCCTATCGGATGGGGGTGGATTTTTTGAAAAATTATCCCCCATTTGCTGATGCGCAAAAAGAAAAAAAGAGCCGGTTTCAAATTGTTATCGGCGTTGCGGAAGGGGATGTGCATGATCTGGGAAAAAATATTGTGGCCGCGGTTTTGGAAGCTTCCGGTTATTGCGTGCATGATATGGGCAGAAACGTACCCAATGAGGTTTTTCTAGAGAAACTGGAATCGACAAAAGCAGATGTTCTGGCATTATCCACCATGATGTCGACCCCCTTAGACAATATGGCAGAACTGATCCGGATGGTAAAAAAAATGTTTCCCAAAACAGTCATTATTGTCGGCGGGGCGCCATTTGATGTCACACTCGCTCATCAGATCGGTGCTGACGGATATGCAGAAAATGCGATTGCCGTACCTGAAGAGACAAAGCGGGCGTTGTTATGCATTACCACCGGGGAACAGGCAGGTGTCTTTAAAGGGCTGACATAAAGTGGGCCTTCAAACCGATTCTCTGCAACTGATTCGTATCAATCCTGAAGACATTCGATTTGATGATGATCCGGAAACACTGGGCGCCTTGATATGTGAACGGATCGGATATTCATTGGATTCTGTTTCCGAACAGATATACGCAAGAATCACGGATATTATTCAAAAAGGGCTCAATGCCGTAGAACTTGCGTTTCTTATCCGCACAACAGCTATCACCGGGTGGGAAAAGGAAAAGATTGATGGTAAATGCCTGACCATTGACAGCAAAAAGTGGGCAACCCTTCTCAATACCATGTCATCCCCGGAAGTCCTGTGCTGTTTTATCGTCACCCTGGGCAAACAGATTGATATTATCAATGAAGCGTTGAGAGAAAAAAATCTTTTTGACCCGTTTGTTATGGATGCCTTTGGCTCGGTCATTGTGGAGAAAGCGGCGGATTATCTGGAATTGCGCATAAAGACAGAACTTGAGAACAATAATTATGAATGCAGCCGACGTTTCAGTCCCGGGTACTGCGACTGGGAACTCAAAGCCGGCCAGGAAACCCTTTGCGGATTTTTGGATCCGGGAGAAATCGGGGTGCGGTGTCTTGGCTCTGGATCAATGATCCCGGCAAAATCCGTCTCTGCTGTTATGGTCGGGGCAAAGCACGTGCCGTGGAAAACCCCCTGCCGGTTTTGCCGGGAAATAAAATGTCCGTACCGACGGGAAAATAAGCGGACCAGAGAGGATCTTATAAAATAGCCAACTAATCTTGGTACATAAATTCTTTTGGGTATATTTTTATGTACTTGGGATCCAAGAAGTTAAACTCTCAATAATCTTTTGTCGAAATTATTGTCATTCTGGGGTATGCAGTTAACTCCGATATTAAGCCACCATTTCTAATGGTGGACCCGGAAAGGTTCTACCGTTCCGGAGAAAAATAAAATAGGCTCTTCCCCAGGAAAGTCCCATATGGGAAAGAAAGAGGAAGAACCTATGCATGATTGGCAAAGTTTATCGCATGTACGTTGGGATTGCAAATACCATATAGTCATAGTCCCAAAGTATCGCAAAAAGAGGTTGTACGGGAAATATAGGAGGCGCGTAGGAGATAACATAAGAGATTTATGTCGCCAAAAAGGAGTTGAACTGCTGGAAGGACACCTGATGCCAGGCCATATCCATATGTGTTTGAGTGTTCCGCCAAAATTTATGAGAAAGATTTGACCCTTAGCCACTCAAAAAAGTCGAATTTTAACCTTAAAAATGGTACAGAGAATGGGGAGCCCTTTTACCGGGGTTTTCTTCCGGCTTTCTGGAGCTTTTTTGCCATACAATCATTGATCTGCCATGATCATATGGCTGAGCCGGATCGAACTTCTCGAATTTGAACGGCGCGGTGCTTAAAACAGAAACCTATCACTATTGGATGAGAGATGACCACCAAGTTAAAACCGACTGACATTTATGCTTACCTGTCACAAAAAGTGCTGGGGCAGGAGGAAGTCCTGAAGCAGGTCTCCGTATCTGTTTATAAACATATCAAGGGTGTCAAATGGGGCAATATTCTGCTGATCGGAAACAGCGGAACTGGTAAAACCACTATTATGAAAGCCGTTTTCGAGTTTTACCTTGAGCACCAGGAATTGGCGGATTATCAAACCATGCTGGTCATGAATGCCAACAGCCTGACGGATGAATCCGGTGAAGTCCATATCCATCGAATCTTCAAAAACTTGGAAACAGATGTCCGCAACCGTTTAGGCAGTGATGTGAGCCCACAGGAGTTGAAGACGCACATTGAAAAGGCCACGGTTTGTCTGGATGAAATTGATAAAATATCCGCCAAAATATCCGATCGGGTAAACGTGGCCGGGATATTGATTCAACAGGCTCTGCTGACCATTTTGGAAGGAGAAACCTTGTATCTGGAAACAACCATCATCAGGAAAGAGAAAAAACTGCCTATCAGGATACCCATCGACACCTCCAGGATGCTGTTTATCTGCGGCGGTGCATTTGAACTTCTATATGATCAGGTTAATTCTCTGGTGCTATCCGGAAATGACGAAAGGGTGCTAAGAGTAACATATGCATGGGATGAAGCAACTAAAGATCTCGAAAGCAACAGAATTTTCAATCTAAAAGACTATATGAAAATTGATGATCTTTTTGATTACGGCATGGTTCCTCAGTTTATTTCCCGTTTCGGCGCCATCGCCATACTGGAGAATTTGCGTAAGGATTCGCTGAAAAAGATTCTCCTTAATGCGGTTGACTCACCTTTTGTCAACGCGAAAATCTATTTCAAAACATTTGGCATTGATTTACAAATTTCCGAAGAGGCGCTGGAATTGATTGCCAGCCAGGCCGAAAAAAATAATAGAATCGGCGCCAGGTCATTGAGAGAATCGCTTAACAGAGTCCTTTCGGATTTTCAATTTGATCCATTAGGTTCCGGTCTTGTCCGGCAAAAGGGTGAAAAACAGGTTCTCGTCCTGGAAAAGGACATTATAGAGCCGTATATCAAGACCAGCGGCAAATAAGAATTTACTCCCCATCCGGGGCGCCTGGCCGCAGATTTCTCCCAGATAAGAAGGGTATAATGCTTGCCACATTCCTCACCTGCTATGCCCCTCATTCCTGTGCATATAGCAATAGCTTTTAGGCACTTCAAAATAAAATTTGCAGCCACAAGATCTTGCGTTTCCTCTTATCTTAGGGAACTTCCAAAAATTAATATACCAAACTGGCTTGCCTTTTTGATCGTC
>CAZQLG010000155.1:0-6639 GCA_964594105.1 uncultured Desulfococcus sp.
TCTTTGCCATCGAAATCCGACTTTTTACGGGACTGTCAATGGTGACAATCCCGTAAAAAGCTTTTCATGGTGATGAATCACCACTGTATCAAAAAATAACTTGTCCAGTCTTTCAAACGGTTATAAGTGAGGTGTTTGGAAGTTAAATTGTCGATAGCAAAGAAAAAAAGGCTTTGTGGTGGCTTCTGTTTTAAACGAACGCATGGCACCCGGGGTCATGGTGTCGGTTTTGCAAAATCGTTGAAATTTGAAGCAGTGGCTGCTTATTTAAATTTTTTTTCCAGGAAAAATTGATGGCGTCGTAAAAAACTTTTTCATGGAGACACGTTACCATGAAAAAGTTTTTTTAAAGTCATTTTTTATACTGAAAAAAGTACCTGTTCGATTTTACGATATTCGGTTGTGGTGAGAAAGGGGTCATTCCTTAAAAAACCAGGAGATGATCGGTAACAGCAGCACAATTAGGGTGATCATAATACCCGGAACAGAGAGATATGCTTTATACGCAGGTTCTCCGCGATTCTGGCTTTTTTTGATTTCTGATAAAAACCAGCTTCCGAGAATTCCGGCGGCTAAGAATATGGCAATAATTTTGACGAGAGTGATTAAATTTTCCAAAGAAACTATTCCCTTCATGCTTTAAAAATCACTCAAAAATTTTTTCATCAGGTGCATCTGCCTCAAGTGCATCATTTTCATAATTCCGGCAAGAAAGCGTTTGTTTATTTTTCAAATGTTCCTGGTACCATTCATTTGCTATGATCAAAGACATGACTTCACTGCTGCCTGTCCAGATCGTTGCCAGTCGAAGATCCCGGACTATCCGTTCAATCGGATATACGTTTGTGTAGCCGATTCCTCCCATAACCTGCATGGCATTATTGGCAACTTTCTGGCATGCCTCTGTAACAAATTTTTTGGACTCGGAAACCAGCCTTCGTATGGTTTTTGCATCTGCTTGATTGTCTACCGCACATGCGGTTGTATAAATTATAGATCGGCAGGCGTCTATCAGCATCGCCGCCTCAGCTACCTGGAAATTGACACCCTGAAAATTATTAATGGTGGTTCCAAAGGCTTTTCGTTTGGTGGTATAATTTGTGGCGATATCAAGTGCCGGCCGTGCACTCCCGATGGTCATGGCGGCTGTTCCAAGACGTTCAGGTATCATCATGGTTTTAAAGACCGGATACGCGCCGTTGATTTCACCGATTACGTTTTCCTTAGGAACTTTTACATCTTTAAAAACAAGCCGTCCGGCACCGCCGCCGCGACATCCCATCAGTCCATATAGGTATTCTGTTTTTACACCGGGGCCACGGTCAACGATGAGGCAGGAAAGGGCTTTATGGGGGGCTGCGTCAGGGTCTGTTTTTGCATACACCAGAAAATAGTCAGCACCTTCAGCCCCGACGATAAATCTTTTTTGTCCGTTAACTATAAAATAATCCCCTTTGTCTTCAGCCGTTGTGGTGGTTCCAAAAAAGTCAGACCCACCCCGGGGTTCGGTCAGGCATTCTGCAGCAAATATTTCGCCTTTTAGTAATGGTTTTACATATTTTTCTTTTTGAGCATCTGTTCCATGTAAAATGATCGCATCACATACCAGTTCCGCACCCACGCCGAAAGTACAGGCAAAAATATAGCCCAGTGTGCCGATTTCTTCCATAACAGTCGCTGTGGTTACCCAATCAAGGCCCCTGCCGCCCCATTTTTTAGGATACCGACATCCCAGTAGATTGCGCCGACCCGCCTCCTGTAGGAATTCTTTTGGGAATTTTATTTTGTCGTCATCCATATCAATAATCATTTGACGAGGTACCCATTTGACAAAATCTCTGGCTTCATTCCTTATTTTTTGGGATTCCCCGGATAATAGGTAATCATACATGTTACTATTCCTCTCAGAAAATAGGGTTTAAAGTTGACGTTAACGATAATTACAAGGTAGCTGTTGATGATATCGTTTGTCAATGGTTATGGCGATATTTTTTGGCGGTAGCCGGGAAATTAAGTTTTTCATTCAGGAGGTGTTAGATTCTTATCTTCGAATTTTGTGTTTTTTTGGCAAACAATTTTAAAAACTCAAAAAGGGTGAAGTGACTAAAGTGCCTGAAGTTATGGACTTCGCAAAATGCGCGATCCTTTTTAATATTAAAATTGAAAATGCCGAAGGTATTAACCATAATCACGCCTTGGCGTGACTCATTTCAAACTTTAGTTCACTTATACCTTTTCCGGTTTATCCGGGTTAGGAATTGGTTTGGAAGAGAAGGTGTAAAATCTGAAGAAAATAAGCCTATCGGATGATGGTGTTTTTAATAAAGACAGATGCGGTTTTTTGAAAATTTTCCATTTCCGTTGCATTGACCTGCCATTCCCGGTTTTGAAAAAATTCCGGATGCAAAATGGTATTCTCTAAATTCCCTTTTTGCAGTACATACAGATCCGCGCCTTTAATTGTAAGGGAAATCTCATAAATAATGTCATTGTTAATGAATGGTTTTATGCATGTGGTACGAAATTCATGAGGAATGCCAGAATCTAAGATTATCGAAATACTTTCAAATATTGTTTCTGCTTTTGTGGTTTTGGTAAGAAAGGGAATATATTTTTCCGGTATGGTTTTGACATCCATGGCGATGTAGTCAATCAGGTGGTTTTTGATCAAATCTTGCACGGTACCTGGATGACTGCCATTTGTATCCAGCTTGATGGGATATCCCATCGATTTTATTTGGGTGCAAAAATCGAACAGATCATTGTGCAGGGTGGGTTCTCCGCCGGTTATAACAACCCCATCCAAAAGAGATTTTCGTTTTTCCAGGAAAATAAAAATCTCTTTTGGATCTATTGTTGTAAACGGTGGTGAAACAAGATCAGGGTTATGACAATACGGGCAGTCAAAATTACAGCCGGCAGTGAAAATAACGCAACTGATTTTAGCCGGGAAATCAATCAGAGAATTTTTTTGAATACCGCCAATGATCATTTTAATCTCCGGGTTAAATGGCGCTGGCTGTATTCAATGTAAACGTTTTCCGAATATTGAATTCAGACAGCTTCCCATTGTTCCACTGGCTGACAGGCCTGAGATATCCGACGATTCTGGAGTATACTTCCACCGGTTGATGGCATTCGGGACATACCGTATGTTGGCCGGATATATATCCGTGTCCGGGACAAACACTGAACGTTGGAGAAATTGTAAAATACGGCAGGCGAAAATTGTTTGTAACTTTTTTAACCAGATTACGGGTTGTTTCAATATTGTTTACCTCTTCGCCGAGGAAAATATGGAAAACTGTGCCGCCGGTGTACTTGGTTTGAAGGTCATCCTGAAGTTCAAGGGCTTCAAAAATATCGTCGGTATAATTGACCGGCAGTTGACTGGAATTCGTGTAAAACGGATCCGCTCCTTCTTTATAAAAAGAGTCATTGGCGCAAATAATATCCGGATATTGTTTTTTATCAATCATTGCCAATCGGAAAGCGGTTCCCTCACCGGGCGTTGCTTCCAGATTAAAGAATTCACCGGTCTCTGCCTGGATTTTTTTCATCATGCTTCGCAGGTGATCTAATACTTCAATTGCAAACGCATGTCCTGCCGGGCTGCCAATATCTTCGTTGATAAAATTCTGGCAGGCTTCGTTCATCCCAATGATTCCAATGGTTGAGAAGTGATTTGTCCAGTAGGCGCCGGTTTTTTCTTTAATGCCCCGTAAATAGAATTTTGAGTAAGGATAAAGGTTTTGTTCGGTAAATTTTTCCAGCACTTTTCGTTTAATGGTCAGGCTTTCTTTTGCGATGTGCGTCAGCTTTGTCAGCTGGTCAAAAAATTCAGCCTTATCCCTGGCAGTATATCCGATTCTGGGAAGGTTGATCGTGACAACGCCGATGGAACCGGTCAACGGGTTGGCCCCAAAAAGACCGCCACCTCTTTTTTGGAGTTCGCGGTTATCCAGGCGCAAACGGCAACACATGGACCTGGCATCTTCCGGTGACATGTCCGAATTTACAAAGTTCGAAAAATAAGGAATGCCGTATTTGCCGGTCATTCTCCAGATATTCTCCAGGTTTGGGTTGTCCCAATCAAAATCCTTCGTGATGTTGTATGTAGGGATGGGAAAGGTAAAAACACGTCCCCTGGCATCGCCCTCCATCATTACCTCGGCAAAAGCACTATTGAGAATATCCATTTCATGCTGGAATTCACCATAAGTTTCTTTTTGGGGTTCGCCGCCGATGATTGCCGGAACATCCTTAAGCGTGCCTGGTACGTTTAAGTCCATGGTGATATTGGTAAACGGGGTTTGGAATCCGACGCGGGTGGGAATGTTAATGTTAAATATAAATTCCTGCAGTGCTTGTTTGACGTCCTTATATGAAAGGTCGTCTTTTCTGACAAAAGGGGCCAGTAAGGTGTCAAAATTGGAAATCGCCTGTGCGCCGGCTGCTTCACCCTGAAGGGTGTAAAAAAAGTTTACGATTTGTCCCAGCGCGGATCTGAGATGTCTTGGCGGAGCGCTTTCTACTTTTCCGGGAACGCCCATAAATCCAACGGAGAGAAGATCCTGGAGGTCCCATCCGACACAATAAATGGATAAAAGACTTAAATCATGAATATGGAGGTCCCCGTTTTTGTGCGCATTTCGGACTTCCGGGGGATAAATTCTGTTTAGCCAGTATTCAGTGGTTATGTCCGAAGAAATATAATTGTTCAAGCCCTGCAATGAATAACTCATATTGCTGTTTTCTTTTATTTTCCAGTCCATTTTCTGGACATAGTTTTCCACTATTTTAACATGCGCTTTTGTTGTAATTTTTCTGATCTGCGCATGCTGTTCCCGGTAGATAATATAGGCTTTAGCGGTTTTGTAATAGGGTGAGTCCAGCAATACTCTTTCAACAATATCCTGAATATCTTCAACTTCCGGACAACTGGAAAGATGCATCTCATGGGCAAGGGTTAAGGCGCGCAATGTTAATTTTTTGGCTTCTTTTTTTTCGAATTCGCCGGTCGCTTCGCCAGCCTTGGCGATCGCTGCGGTTATTTTTAAAGAATCAAATTCATCCACCCGGCCATTACGTTTTTTTATCTGATTAAGCATATCAATTCCTTTACCCATGTTAAAATTAAGAAGAATGCAGCGAACAAAAAATCGATACCCATAACAGCGTTCGCCTGCATAAGCAATATGTCACAATATATTGGATCGTGTCAACATAAAAATCAATATATTGTGTTTTTTTGATAAAAAAGGTAATCGCTTGCTGAAACCGCCGCAAACTTTTATTTGGTTATCCACTTCGCTATCCTAAACGCCAAACTGTAGAAGGTTGGGTTAAGCCATCGGTCTGTAATAAATTTTGTTGAGTTCGCTAATTTTATTGTGATCTCAGCCTGTTGTGGTTTTATTAAGTTCAGGCGAACCCAACAGAAAAGATGCCTGTAACCGTTTAACCCAACCTACAATATACCCAGGGACAATGAAGAGGATACCCTGTTACCGGAAATGGTTTTGCCCTGTAAGGGCCGAGCATTATAGCCCAGGGCAACGTCCTGGCGGTTTGGTTATATTAATCAATATCAAAAAATTGAGACAATAACTTATGTGAAGTGGATAACCAGAAAAAAAGATTATACGAGATACCGTTCATACCGTTTGTTTACATCAGGCATGTGTCTTACCAGTAATTCAAGGAAAAAATGGAGAATTCTCGCGGTCACGCCCCAAATGACCAGCGCGTCAAACGGATAGCGCAATTCCGCGATATTCGGTATGCGCCCATGAAAATTATTTGACATATGTGTTTTTAACAGGCCCTCAATCGGTATTTCAAGTACTTGTGAGATCTCTTTTTCGTCATAGATGATGTTTTTAAAATTACCTTCCCATATCCCACTAAAGACTTCGATATCCTTGTGCTGAATGGTTTGGAAATGACCCAAAGATCCGATAAAGTCCACCTGGTTTTTTGAAATGCTGATTTCTTCTTTAAGTTCTCTGTATGCCGCTTCAAGGGGACTGGTGTCTTTTTCATCAATATGGCCGCCGGGAAGCGCAATCTGATTGCGCCAGGCATAACCGGGATTATCTGCTTTTAAAATTGCCAGAAGATACGGGGTATTGTTTTTGTTGTAGATAAGAAAAAATACACAGGTACAATCATATTTCTTATCATTTGAGGGGGATGGGATATCCGCAGTGCTTATAAGACTTTTTAAAAATGGGCGATTTAATTTTTTTAGCATTAAAAATCAGGTCTTTGTATAAGTCGCTTCGCGAGTCCTTACTGGATGACGGTTTTTTTCTGTTCCTGCTTGTTTATAAATTCAGAAAATTTCATATTTTTAAAGCTGTCTGTCTTTAAAAATTTTAACATGTTTAACAGCATTTCAGGCGGAATAAATCCGGGTTGGTTTGAAAGCGTCGTGCTGTCTTCGGAAATAAACCAGGTGTTCGGGAATTGGTTTACCCCGTATTTTCTGGCAACCGCTCTTTGCTTTTCTGCATTTACCCGGATGGAAACAAAATTATCATTAAGATAATCAATAATTTTTGAATCATTAAATGTCTGCTTGTTCATTACCTTGCAGTAATGGCACCAGTCCGTGTAAAAATGCAGAAATCCTTT
>CAZQLG010000156.1:0-6632 GCA_964594105.1 uncultured Desulfococcus sp.
TGGTGCCGGGCGGCGGTGTTGATCAACGCAGACGCCAATGGAAAAAGAAAAAAGGGAAATACCTTTTTAATGAATTTGCCATGGCCAAGGTCTTTCGTGCCCGATTTCTGACGGCTTTAAAAAATGACGGACTTCGCCTCCCCAGAAACGTTCCTAAAAAATGGGTCGTTAATTGCGAGCATGTGGGAAAAGGAATAACCGCATTGAAATACTTATCCAAGTATTTATATCGTGGCGTTATCAGTGAAAAAAATATCGTTTCCAATCAAAACGGCCGGGTAACTTTTAAATATATTGAAAGCAAGACCGGCAAACCACGATACCGTACTCTCAAAGGAGAGGATTTCTTGCAGTTGATCATGCAACATGTGCTGCCCAAAGGATTCCGACGGGTCAGAGACTATGGGTTTCTTCATGGGAATGCAAAAAAACTGCTGTTTCTGGTACAATTAATTCTGCATGTTTTTATAAAAAAAATCGAACGCCGCCCGCGACCGGTGTTTACATGCCCTTGCTGTAAAGCACCCATGAGGATTGTGGGATTTGGTATAGCTGCATGGAAACCCGGATAGCTCTTTTTGCCGACAGAGGCTGCAATTCATTCAAACAGGAGGAAAGAACCTTTATGAAATAGGTCTTTTTTAAAAGCCTGTTTACAGGTTAATGCATCCGTACGCCTTGCAAAAATGACACTTCCTGAAAACGCACTTCATTCCCCCTGATCAAAAAAAGATATTTTCTTATATAGAGTCACCAAGACCGGGCTTGTTCAACCCTTCGGATAAGATCGTGGTTCGTTTCACTCACACGGATCTATCCTTGTTCGTTAGGCGTTCATATCGTTGCTTTTAATGGGCGCTGTCCTTATTCCCTATATTTCTCAATAAAACTTTTTTGTCCCACCAATTGAGAATTAAGATCATCAAGACACTGCAAAACGACCATTTTATAAAGCTCAGGCCCACTGGGTGACAAAAGGGATGACTTATATGACTGTTCTGAAGTCAACTTTTTAATAAGAAGTCCATCATTGGTACTCAATTCATAAGTAACGGTCGCGTTTACAGAAGGGAATATACCCATTGAGACAGAGAAATTATTCAGATGCGCTGTAATTTGTATATCTGATGGTGTTGCACTTTCAATGGAAACACTGTTCATGACTTCTCCTAATGCAAACGGGACATTCTCTGTGAATAACGGTCCAATTATTAATGGTACACCCATGAATGTGTTCTCATAATTTCGTGAAGATTCAGGAATAATAACAGTGGCTGTAAGGGGGATCTTTTCATGGGCCATATAACTCTGAAACTGCATTTGCCCTGTGGGAGTAGGTAAAAAAGTTGGGCCCCCCGCACAGCCGGAAAACGATGCCAATAAAAAAGCCCCGATAATCATAGTAACAAGCGATATGGTTTTCATAACTTTTCTCCTTTCTGGGAAGCCAGTTCTCCGAGTTGAAGAACGATATCTTTTAGTAAATTTTGCTGTATCTCATCTAAAAGCCCCATATTCCAAGGGAACAGGAAGAAAAGATGGTAATAAACGTCGGCATTCTGGTTTGCCTTCAACGTCGCTAATTGTCTTCCATCTTTATTAAATACTGTGGCCGTGGTATCTATTTCGATGGTTTCTTTTGCAGGAATCAGCATGAACGAAAAGCCACTCACCAGAACATTCAGATCATTTATTATTTCATTCTCCTGAATATCAATTTTTATTGACCAATCCGGATCGGCAACCGCAGGGCCAATTTGATTGAACATATGCTGTTCGGCCAGTACTTTTTCCAGCGATGCAACATATCTTCTTTTTGTTTCCAAAGATACAGATACAGGAATTCCATTGGCGTAGTGTTTGGCATCCATGACATACTGAATCCGGAGGTCACTTTTGGGGATCTGAGATACCCTTTCAGGGTATACGATAGAAAAATCTTTATAATCATTTCCCTTAAGTGCCATACATCCTGAAAAAAATATGCTAAGCACAACAAGATAAAGTAATATCGGTCTTTTCATAAATGTTCCTCCATATAAAATAATGATAGAGCATCCACCACCGGGACGGCTTTTCTTCTTTCTCTTTTGGGATAGTGACTCCGCCTTCTGTCCATTTGTCCATGAGCGTCTCGCCTAACACGGAACTGTGCAGCCCGGCTTTTTGGGTCGGCACCAGTGTGAGGTTAGAGCTCCTTTTTTAACCGAAATACTTTTTTTATCATATCAAAAAACATGTAAAGATAGCCCAAACGGGTTTGATGTTTAAACCGTTTATCTATTAACTTCATAGGCTTTTTAGACAACAACTCAAATTCTTTAGATATATTTATCATCAATTCCGGAATAGTATACTTATTGCCAAATGGGCCAAGATTCATTTGAGAAGGATTTTGTTTTACTTGATCAAAAGCATCTCTTAATGGGAAAAATAGACTTCTCAATTTATAAAAAAGTTCCTGTCTCTTAGGATGGAATGACATCATATATGATAATTTTTCCATTTGTTCTAACATTTGGCTTAGTTCTTTAATAATATCTTCAATTTGGCCGGTTGTCTTTGCCTTAATTTTATTTAAGATGGATTCTGGATCTGTTTTTTGGGTCATTAAAATCAGATCATCTTTAAGTGACCCATAATATCTATGAAATAATAATGATTTGACCTCGTCTCTCGCCAAAGCTCCCAATAAAATATCTTGATGTTTACCATTGAATGATATTTTCACAAATAATGATAGACACTTTTGAAAAATCCTCAGGAGTTCAAACGATACAATAAAATTAGTCGGATTGAATCGAATTCTATTATAGATTGCTAATCCAATAGGAATACATATGACTATGAAAATGCCTTGAATAATTCCGCCCGTAATTTCAACATAAATACCTTCTAAAAATTCATGAGATTTTATGAATTCAATTAATCCATTCATATGCTACCTACGCTAACGTCGCAGTAATCTGCCGAAAAAGCCGACACGAAAACCTATTAATTAAACAATAACCAAACTCGGCTTTTTGGGTCAGCTTGAGTGCGATTGTTATACCAAATTTAACCGTCAGAGTCTTTATTGTACTTAGGATTGCTTCCTTGATTTTTACGATACGTTTCTAACCTTTCTGCTTCCTTTTTCTTAGCCCCTTCATCAGTCATACGCCTTGATGTGACATTCATATGACCAAAATTTTTACCGGCATCCTTATGCTCTTGTTCCCGCCGTTCGGGATCATTCGTTGTGCCTACATAAACAACTTTATTTCCATCCTTGAGTTCATAAGTTACGGTGTCGTGTTTTTTTGCCATTTTCAACTCCTTTTGTTGGTGAAGGGATGAAAGGTGTCATGGATCTTGAATTGTGAATTAATTCAACCATCGCTTTGCGCCTTAATTCACAATTCAAGACCTGACGCCGGTTCTTCGCGGCTTTTTTGCGGCTGCTGAATTAGCCTTGTTAGGTGTTTTCTTCTTTTTAGCTGGTTCACCAGATAGAACTATTATTTCTGTGCTAGGGTAAGCTCCACATTCACGAATTAGTTGTTTCCATTCTTTTTCATGTTTTATTCTACTTGTTTCATAGACGACGAAAAGGATCTTATTCCATTCTTTTGATTTGTATCCTCTGGTATCGGCCAATATTTCGTCAGCTACTCTTTTGGCCTCAGTTTTGTTAGTTATGAATTTATATTCTATAAGGGTTTTTATTGATGGAATTCCGGTATCTGGTTTGAAGTTTTTGATTTGTTTTGCAAGGCTTGGCTCATGGATCATGTCTGGATAAATACACCGAATAATACCTTCTATTCTATTGTGCATTTCTCGTTCATTCTTTGGTGATTCTACGAATATAGATTTATCATTGATTGAGTAGGCACTATGCCGAATAACTTCTATTAAAGCAGTCGGTATAGAAGCTTCGTCTGCTTCAATATTGTAGATGTTTGCCAGTGAGGCGACATAAGGCCGAATCACGCCTGACCAGGCAAGATATGGGTCATGTGGCCCCATTTCCATTTTAGTTATTCCGCCTTTTCCATTTTTTGCTTTTACGAAAAGTTCCGAAACCTCTGAGTGGGTTTTTTCAAACCCCTTATGATCTAAAATCATCAGTAATTCGACAAAGGCATGTTTTAAATAATATTCTGAAGCACCAATAGAATAGCCTTCTTCATCATGGCTATAAATTGATTCATAAAAGTACTTATCTGCATCGTTAATAGATTCGTAGATTGATGCGACAGATTTTTTTAGAGTGCTCTCCATATCGAACCTCATTTGAATTTGATTTTGACACCTAACAAAGTACAGGGGGTCAAGTCTGCTCTTGACCCATTCAATATTGATACAAGGGTCAAGAGCAGACTTGACCCCCTGTATTGTGTCACATCTTGAGTTAAACCATTACTTCATCTACTGTTTCTTCATTTTGTTATCTCCCAACAATTTTTCATGCAGCTCTGCTCATGAGCATTTCTTAAATCTTCTCATTTAACATGTCAACCAATGATTTAACTCAAGATGTGACACCAAATTCCCAAGATGTGACACCAAATTCCTCCTTGATTATTTTATTAAGACTTTCACTTTCTAAACGTTCTATAAAAGATAGCCCAAATGCTTTTACTTCTTTCAATAGACTTTCCAGCAAATTTTTAAACAACGAATCCAACTGATTCTCATTTATACCGTGTATTATCGCATCAACAAGGTGTTTTCCAATATATTTTACTTCAAGAGAGCGATATGTAATTGGGGTCAAACCTTGATTATTGATTTTTATAATCAATAATCAAGGTTTGACCCTACTCCCCGAACGAATGAGGGTTATTGCTTGGGCCATGCGAGTTTGGAGGCCACTCTTCCAGAAAAGGGGTGACCATTCACATCGTGGCCAGAATAAAGCACAACCACGGTTCCACCTCTCAAGTCAGGACTTACATCACCCCTAATCCACGAACTGTAAGTGTTACTTCCATTGGCCCTTATGCGAATGTTCTCGCTATGGCCATTGCTATTGCTCGACCAATATTTAAGGCCAGATCTATCTTTTCTATCTCTGTATATCCTCTTTACCCATTCAACCGTGGCGACGACCCCCTGAGACTCAGTGAACGTAATCGTGTATTTGTACAGCCACCCATCAGAGCCCCAGCGGCGATACGGAATGGTCTTTGGAATCGAAGAAGCGATCTTTGCGCAGGTTTTGAGTTCAGCCTGTGCTTGCGTCGAAAGGGGGCCGGTTGGATGTCTGCGGATGAAGGACTCGTAGGATGAGCGCGTGTTGATCTTCTTTATTTTCTTCCAATGCAATTCCGCACATCCGGCCAATACCAGTAATAGGATCATGAATATCATCAAAGTCGACTTGCCATGCATGAACTCATTCTCCTTCCTGTTAGGTCGTTGCCCGATCAGTATTTGGGGACAACGCATAGGCTCACGCGACCGCACCTATACTCTATGATAAGGGACTGTGGCCCGCGGTCGAGTGAAGCCGCATGTTATATTGATTTTCTATTGTTTATATTTAATTACTTTGTTTACGTTCCTTTAATGAAAAATAAAGCAATAAGCATCCTATAATAAAGAAAACAATAGACACTGTAACAGAGCCATATTCAGTTTTTATAAATTGTAAAAAAGCACCTCCAAATCCACCAAGGATTTTCTCTTCATCAGAAACAAAAAGTATATACAATCCTTTGTAAAAAAAGAATATCGATACAATTAAAGTAAAGAACCATTTATGTTTAAAAGAAACTGATTTATGGTTGCTACTCAATCTGGCGGACAAGTTCTCCTTTTTATTTTTGAGATAACTCTGAACAAGCGAATATCTATCTGGATGTTTCTCTTGATCAATATTTGAAGCTATATCATCAAGTTCATCAATAGATTTTTCTTTTATGTAAGATTCATAATCTTCGAGAGTTTTGAACATTTTTAGAACTTTGATTTAGCATTTGTGGCTATGTGTTAAAGAGAGTATTTTGAAAACTATAATGCAATATAACGCCCTGCTCACTGGCGCTTGGGATTGGCGCTGTTTTTGAGCGCCTTTTTCAAAAACTGTGACAAGACCAAAGCGTCCAGTGCAGCAGCTTGTTATGCCTTTAATAGGCGATACAGTCTCTTGAATTCTGGAACCACGATAGGCATGCTAATTGACGAGGTAAAGCTACCACCGTGAGCTATCGAATTCCGCTCGTTATAGTATGCGCAAACTATTCTGTAATCATTAGCACTTTTATCAGTCAAAAGTGCGAGTCTATTTTTGAATGTAGGTTGACCATCAGTCCCTGATGGTAATATATCCCATGCAGCTCTTTGCTTCCATGAGGATATAACCCCCTTCTTTTTAATAATTAAAGATGAGCTTTCTTGTCTTATTCTATCTTCTAAGCGAGAGAACATGAAAAGGAAATATGCCTGATCATTTAACTCTCTCATGCGTTTGAGTTTTTGCTCTTTTTTACTCCAACTTTTATTAGCGGCTTCAAATTCAACTAAAGAATATCTATCATCGATGTCATAATATTGGGCTTCTAATTCATCAAAAATACGCATAATTAAAATAAATCTTTAATAAATTGCTCATTAAAAGAAATACTTTTCTTCCTATTTTGTGG
>CAZQLG010000157.1:0-6628 GCA_964594105.1 uncultured Desulfococcus sp.
ATAGTTTGTATTTTGTCATGAATCCGATGTCCATCATGAAAATATCTAGCCGCTTCAAACCTTCTGTAGTAGAAATACCCGATAAGATCGGGGCATTTTTGATTTCTTCAAAAAGACCGCCAAGGTCGCGCAGAAAAAGGCCGACGCCTGAGCCGTCGTGGCCTTCTCTCATAACATCAAGCGCTTCAAGGGCAATTATAGGGGACAAGGGGGTTTCACTGGTTACCGCAAACAAACGACACATATTCTCTCCCTGTGGTTTTTTTGACCTAAAAATGCGGGACATATTTAGATTTTATGAAAAATTTTTTAATTTTTAAAACATAAATTATTAAGATACGCTAAATTAATTTTCCTGAATGGAAGAGACCATCCAAAACCGGGAGCAAAAAATAATACGGGTCCCGGCAAAATTAATTTCAATTTGATTCCGTGCTGAAAAAAACAAGGGGGGCAGCTTCAGGTTGCAGCCTCCAGGAAAAGTCTTCCTGAACACCGAACCATGAAACTGTCCCCCTTTTGAGATAGAAATAGTAGAAATAGGGTCAGGCCCCGTTTCTTAGGCTTTATACAATCCCATACGCCAGCATGGCCTTGGCCACCTTGGTGAACCCCGCGATATTGGCGCCCATAACGTAATCGCCTTTTTTGCCGTAGGCTTCAGACGCATCCATGCAGGATTTATGAATACTTTTCATGATAATCAGGAGCCGGTTGTCCACTTCTTCCCGGGTCCATGACAGCTTTAAGCTATTCTGGCTCATTTCCAGGCCGGAAGTGGCCACGCCGCCGGCGTTGACAGCCTTGCCCGGACCATAGAGAACATTGTTGTCCTGAAAAACCTTCACGGCTTCAGAAGTAGACGGCATATTAGCGCCTTCAGCCACGCACATACAGCCGTTTTTCACCAGGGCCGCTGCGTTTTCACTATCCAGTTCATTCTGGGTGGCACAGGGAAGGGCGATATCCACCTTGATCCCCTGTTCCCGGATCACATCCCAGACATTTTTTCCTTCAACACAGACGGATTCATATTTGTCCGCATATTCTTTTACCCGACCTCGTTGGACGTTTTTAAGTTCCATCAGATAACAGCACTTGTCCTTGTCAATGCCCTGTTCATCGATAATGGTCGCGCTGGAATCACATACGGAAATAACACGGCCGCCCATCTGGTTGACTTTTTCAATGGCATACTGTGCCACATTGCCGGAACCGCTCACTGCCACCAACTGGTTTTTGAAATCAAGTCCCCGGGTGGCCAGCATTTCAGCGGCAAAATAGACCGTACCATAGCCGGTCGCTTCGGGACGAATTAAGCTGCCGCCGTACTCTAGGCTTTTTCCGGTCAGAACGCCGGTGTGTTCATTTTTGATTTTTTTGTAATAACCGAACAGATAGCCGATTTCCCGGCCTCCCACGCCAATGTCTCCGGCTGGAACGTCTGTTTCCGGGCCGATATGACGGTAAAGTTCACGCATGAACGCCTGACAAAACCGCATAATTTCGATGTCAGACTTACCTTTGGGATCAAAATCCGATCCACCTTTACTGCCGCCCATGGGTAAACTGGTCAGTGAATTTTTGAAAATCTGTTCGAATCCCAAAAATTTGATGATCGAAAGATTCACCGACGGATGAAACCGAAGACCGCCTTTAAAGGGGCCGATGGCATTGTTAAACTGGACCCGAAAACCCCGGTTGACCATGACCTCGCCCTTGTCATCCATCCACGGCACCCGGAACATGACGGTGCGCTCCGGCTCTACAATTCTTTCATAAATGCCGGCTTTAACGAATTCCGGATGCCGT
Source organism: uncultured Desulfococcus sp. (assembly GCA_964594105.1). Lineage (GTDB taxonomy): Bacteria > Desulfobacterota > Desulfobacteria > Desulfobacterales > Desulfosalsimonadaceae > SURF-3. The sequence continues at coordinate 1,813 of CAZQLG010000157.1, forward strand.
TCTGCAGTCGGCTCCAGGGTTTCCATAACCTCGATCACGGCCTGATGAAATTCCTTCTGACCGGGATCCACTTGTTTGACTTTGTCAATGACGCTCTTGATGACTGACATGCATTCGCTCCTTTGAATTTAGAAATTATGAATTAATCAATCTCTTACAAAATAAAGTTTGCCTATAGATGACGGCGGGATCTGACCGTACCAGTCCTTCTCGTAAAAATGAAAATCATCGGGTGTCACGCCGTCAATACCGGAAAATTCTTTTATCAGTTCGTCCATGCTGTCATAGCCGGCCCCAAAAAAAGGCAGCTTGGAAAAATACGGCCGACTGCTGCGTCGGTCCGATACCACCGCGAAATGCTTTGGAAACAGCGGATCGCCGATCACCAGAAGATACCTTTCCTTTGACTCGGCAATATGATAATTATTTGAAATTTCATCAAAATCTATTTCCGAAAAATCCGCATTCAAAATTTCAGCGGCTTTATCATCGGACACATCCTGAAACGACATGAAGTCCGGGCTGTCAAAAAAGCCTAGGGTATACAGAGCTACGCTGTAACTGGAAACCTGTTCGTAAATGGGATTGTTTCGATCGCACATCGACATGATTTCAGCCATTCTTTCGGAAATTAAAACACCATCATGATCCATTTTCACCATTCGCGGCTGAAACGGTTTGGATGCTGCGGCCCCTGCCCCTTCATGTTTCAGATTCATCTGCATGATAGAACCTCCTATTTTTTAATCCACTTTAATAAACGGAAAAACCGACCCTTAAGTCTAAATTAAAGATTTGCAAGGGACGTACCAGAAAACCCAAAACTGGCAGAAAACTTTAAGGTTCTGATATCACATAAAATAGCTTAACCATCAGCAGAAAAGGAGACCGGACGGGGCATGCGGTCCGTAAAAAAAGAACCACCTTATTTTTTTCCAGAAGGCTTAGTGCGCATGAAATTCTTTTTAAGTAATTGATTTAAAAGGAGTTTTATAGAGCTGTATAAAATTTGAACAGAAATTCAAATTCTGAACAGAATTTGAACCGAATGAACGGATTCTCTTCTGAAGAGCGGATTAACCCTGAAATTTCTCTTACGCCTGATGTTTCTGCTGTCTTTTCAAGCGATGGCGCAGTGTGTTTCGGCTGATACCGAGCATTTTGGCGGCCTGTACCTGGTTGTCACCGCATTCGCGGAGGGCGGCACGGATAAGGGTTTCCTCCACCATTTCAATGATATTGGCATGAATATCCTGATCAGACAGACGAAGAATGTCAGGTATAATATTTTCAAGTTTTTCCCGTAACCGGTCCACCAGCTGGTCGCGGCTGAATCCCTGAAGCAACTTTTCTTCTTCCGCTTCAGGAAGCATCAGGTCATTTTCCGTGATAATATTTCCCGCAGACAGCAAAACGGCACGGCGCACACAATTTTCAAGTTCGCGCACATTGCCCGGCCATAAATATGCGGATAGCTTTTTTAACGCACTGTTCTTGATAAAACACTGGGCCCGGTTGTATTCTGAACAGAACCGTGCCAAAAAATACTCCACCAAAGCGGGAAGGTCTTCAGTTCGTTCCCGCAGGGGTGGAATATGAAGAGAAATGACTTGAAGCCGCCAGTAAAGGTCCTGCCGGAATCTGCCCCCTTCAACTTCTTTTTCAATATCCTTGTTGGTGGCGGCCAGAATCCGGACATCCACGGGAATAATGCGGCTACCGCCGACACGTTCGATTTCCTTTTCCTGGATGGCCCGAAGAAGCTTGGCCTGAAGGGGCAGTGACATTTCCGCAATTTCATCTAGAAACAGAGTCCCCTGATCGCAGCGTTCGATTTTGCCGATAACGGTGCGTTCTGCGCCGGTAAACGCCCCCCGCTCATGGCCGAAAAGTTCGCTCTCGAAAAGCGATTCAGGAATGGCCGCGCAGTTGATAGCGATAAACGGCTTTTCTTTTCGCCGGCTGTGATGATAAATGGCCCGAGCCACCAGCTCTTTGCCCGTACCACTTTCACCGGTGATGAAAATAGCAACATTTTTTTCAGCGATCTGACCGATAAGCTTATAAATTTCCTGCATTTTACGACTGTTCCCAATAATCTGAAGCGCACTTTTCTTTTTTGAAAAAGGCGACTGAGACGGATCGGCAATCGGAAACCCTACCATATCCTTCATCTGTCGGTTTATGACGAGGGCTTCGCCCACAATGCGCGTCAAATCCATTTGTTCAAAGGGCTTGACCAGATAATCATAAGCCCCCCGTTTCATGGCTTCGATGGCCAGATCCGTGGTGCCGTAGGCGGTCATGAGAATCACTGGGGTTTTGGCGTCGATTTTCTTGATCTCTTCAAGGGCGTCCAACCCGTTGAGTTCAGGCATTTTGTAGTCCAGCATCACCAGATCGAAGTTTTGCTGGGAAATGGCATCAATGGCAATCCGTGCGTCTGTGTACGTGGTGACGTCAAAACCCTTGCGCAGAAAAAACCGGCTTAAAAAATGAAGCAGACCTTCATCATCATCAATTAATAATATTTTTTCCATTAAATTCATCCAGAGGCATATCCGAAGTTACAGGAAGAAAAAGGGAAAACACCGTACCCTCTCCAGTTTTGCTTTTCACCCGGATCACGCCCCCGTGATTACGGATGGTAGTGAGCACCAGAGACAGGCCCAGACCGGTCCCGGTGGCTTTGGTGGTAAAAAACGGTTCAAAAATTTTTTCCATCCGGCTGTCGGCAATGCCGTGGCCGGTATCAGTGATATCAATCCGCACACAAGGGATATCCCGTCCCTTTGCGGTGAAAATGTCCCGGACCGCAGACACGGCAAGGGAACTGCGGGCCGGCATGGCATCCAGTGCGTTGACCAGCAAATTAATCAGGGCCTCGGCCAGCAACCGCCGGTCTCCTGTGATGGCAGGCATATCATCAGCAAGGGAAACAGTCAAAACACATTCCTGGCGATTGACCTGAGGCCGGACCATAATCAGCAGATCGGCAATGAAGCTTTTTAATTCGATTTCTGAAAAAATCAAGTCCTGAGGCTTGGCGAAATCCAAAAACCGGTTGATGGTGCCTTCGATGCGGCCGATTTGGTTCATGGCAATATTAAAATCTTCTTCGAATTCTGTAGAGATATCGATTTCCGACTGAACGGATTCAAGAAACAGTTTGATGGAAGTCAGCGGGGTCCGGATTTCGTGGGCAACCGCCGCACCCATCCGCCCCATAGCCGCTAATTTTTCAGAACGTTCAGCCATGAGCCGGGTTTTCTGAAGAATCAAATCTGTTTCCTTAAGCTCCGCTTCGCGCTGCCCGACTTTCTCTTCCAGGTGAATATGACGTTCCTGAAGCCGGGCGGCCATGTCAGCCACGGCGTCAAACAACATGCCGATTTCATCATTGCGATTATTTTTTTTTACGGATGAGTCAAACCGGGAATGTGCTACCCGTCTGGCATATTGACTGAGCTTTCGGATGGGAGAGACAATATGATAGGCGATCATCGAAGTCAGCATAAAGGCGCAGACAATGAACAAAATCAGGGCCTGGTAAATCACGCCTTTGAGTTTGTCTGCGGCAGCAAGGGCTTCAGCTCGGTCTTGCTCCACCACAATATACCAGTCCGTGCCGCCGACTTGAAGTGAGGCTCCCAGCACTTCGATGCCCCGATAATCAAGATACGCATTTTTGCAGTCGGATTTTTCAAAAATTTTTCGGAAGCTGTCTGACTGCGAGATATTTTCAGAGAAAATCCGATGCGGGTCCTTGTGGGCCAGAAACAGGCCCTCCCGGTCCACGAGATAGCATTCTCCGGTGGCGCCTAAAGAGACATTGAGGATAAATAAAATAATTTTTTCCGTGCCCACATTGCCGTAGACCGTTCCCAAGAGGCTGCCATCCGATCCCGTGACCGGTGCTGCGATGAGAAAAGATGATTCCTTTTCATCATGGGCATAGGTGATATCTGAAACAAACAGGTTATTGCGTACCCGGTATTGGGCGTAATGATTATATTCGAGATCTTTCGGTTTTTCAGGACTTGCGGCAATAAGCCCGCCAGTTTCTGAAACCAAGACCAGTTTTTTATAAACACCGTACTTTTCCCGGATCAGATTCAGATACGGGCCAATTCGGTCGGGATCCATGGATTGGACCAGAGACGTTTCCGCCACCATGGCCACGTCCGCCATGCGCTCCTCCAGCCAGCCTTCAAGAAGCGCCGCCTTGTCCTCGGCTACGTTTTCCAGTTGGCGCACGACCATGCTGGTGATAAATTTTTCGGAAGAATGAAAAGAAAAATAGCCGATAATCAGCAGGGGCGCGAGCGTCAGGGCCAAAAAAACCAATATCACTTTGGACTGAAGGGTGAACATCCATTTTTTTTTTCCGGCAGGCGTATCCCGGCGAGGGGTTCCCATCAACGATTTATCCTGTTTTTTTACATGGAGCGGGTCGGGCGTCTCATCCGCCTGTCCCACAAGTGATAGTAAATTATTCTCTAAAACATATAATTAATTGAATCCGAAAAAACTTCAACCCCAAAAAGGGGCTGCGATGATTTCGGCACCTCATCCGGGAAATGCTTTAATTAAATTTTAACAAGTCCATGTAAGTGTATCTTGCTTGCCACATTCCTCTCTCGCTCGAACTCAAACTTCAGTGCATTTTTCAATAGCAAGTCAGAACCCTCAGACAAAAATTCTGCAAAAAATCTCAATCAAGATATGGTATGCCTGAAAAACAAGCACCGTTACGTAAAGTTATCGATATTCCGCACTGCCATAAAATTTTTGAATACTGTCGGTTTTTAGCCTC
>CAZQLG010000158.1:0-6592 GCA_964594105.1 uncultured Desulfococcus sp.
AAAAAAAACTTCAACCGACAGTTTCATAAAAATATATAAAGGCTTAAAATAATGAATAATTTCAACAATAAAAATATTTCGACTGACTGGGCACAGTGTCTAGAAATTATGGCTATGTCCGCTTCATCCCGTCCTGATTTGAAAAAAAGGCTCTTTGATTTAAAAGAAAAATGTTTAAATTCATCAGACATCAGACAAATTGCAGATAACAGCCGCCAGTCCTTTGCAGGTCATCTTCCATTTCGGTTGTTAATTGTCGTTGACATATCAGAAAACCCGGTAGAAATAATCGATACGACAATCACAGATCTGGCAGCAAACGCAAATCCGTTCTGGATTTCAAAAAATGCCTTTTACGGTGAAATTGCCTGTCCTGGAATGCTGGCTTTTGCATTTCCCGGACAGGGCAGCCAGTATACGTTTATGGGACGCGATCTGCTCCACTGTTTTCCCGAGGTACGTAAGTCCATTGCCGGGGCGAATGATGCATTTGAACCATCCGGAAAGCTAACGGACTTTATTTATCCCGATCTGACCGGCCGGGAAAATGAAAAAGTGCTGATTGAAGAAGCCTTAAGATCCACGAATATCGCCCAACCGGCAATTGGTGCCATCAGTATTTCAATGTTAAAAGTGCTGCACCGCTTTGGCATAGAACCGGACTGTACCTGCGGCCACAGCTATGGTGAACTCACTGCCCTGTTCTCCTCCGGCCGGTTTGATGAAAAAACATTTTTTTCTTTATCCGTGGCCCGGGGAAAATATATGGCTGAAGCTGGCGGAACCGGTGATAAAGGAAGCATGCTTGCCGTTAAGTCGCCCATAGATCAAATTGAAAATTTAATCCGATCCAGCGGCGTTGATGTGATTCTCGCCAATCGAAACAGCCCGGACCAGGGAATCCTTTCCGGTTCCACTGATGCGATTTTACAGATGAAGTCGATTTGCAAGGACAACAAAATCCGGGCAACGGTTTTGCCGGTGGCTGCTGCTTTTCACAGTAAACTGGTAAAAGGTGCCGTTGAACCATTCCAGAAAAAAATCGCATCAGTGGTATTTTCACTTTCCCGAATACCGGTTTATTCCAATACCACCGGGATGCCCTACCCGGCTTCTGCAAAAGACGCAAAAAAAATACTCGGCAATCACCTGATGAACCCGGTTAATTTTATCGAAGAAATACAAAACATGTATCAAAACGGGATTAGGATATTTGTCGAAGTCGGGCCACGAACGATTTTAACCGGGTTGATCAAAGCCATATTAAAAAATCAGGATATTTACGCGCTTGCGGTTGATGCTTCATCCGGCAGACATTCCGGTGTCACCGATATTGCCAAAACAATTTGTATGCTCGCATCAATTGGATATCCGGTGGCACTTAAGGAATGGAAAACTTCCTGAATCGATTATTCTTTCTAAAAAAAGTAAAGAGCGAAAACCAGATTCAGTTGGAACGCTTCATGATTGGGGCGAAAGGATCACTTGTCTTGTTTCTTATACCAGGCATTCCATTCTGAAATGGTTTTAAAATCTTTTTGGGTAATGTTTTTTAATCCGCCCTGGGCGTATTTGCGAATGGATTCATTGGGATGGTTCAAAAGGGAAATCGCATAGGGGATCAGTGATTCATCCGTGCTCTTTAAAAGCATAGAACCAGCCATTTTCTGGCGTTTTGGGTGCCCGCTGTCCATATTGGTTTTGATAAATTCGAAAACTTCCGGGCCGCCGATTGCAGACAGGGCAAGGCTGATTTGCATCTGGTACTGAAACCCGCTTTCATAATAGAGATCGATTAACGACTTTACAGCTGAGGGACCGCCGATTTCGCCCAGAGCAAAAATAGCTGGAGCGGTTAACTCCCTATCCTGTTTTTTAAGTATCGTGCGTAGCAGGGAGATTGCTTCGGCAGCTTTTAAATGTCCCAGAGACCAGATAGCGCCGACAGAACCTCTTTTATTTTCACGTTTTGCAACATAAATCAGCAGCGGAATTGATTCGCGGTCTTCCATCCAACCCAGCGCCACTGCCATTTCATTCTGACCGGATTCTTTTGAATTTTTCAACCGGGTCCGGATTACGGATTTTGCCTGAACAAATTTTTTCTGCCCGAGAATATATGCTGCCGGGGCATTTAGCCCATGGTCCTGTTTAAATCGACGATACACTTCAGGCGCAATACCGGCATCAGTCATCCGGCTTAAGATCCGGGCGGATGTCATTGCAATATCGGGGCCAGCTTTCAGGGCCTTATGGCCCAGCAGATCACAAAGCGGGTTTACGGCAAAGGGATCATCAATCACGATTAAGGTATCGGCGATATTTTTCTGAAAATGAAGATTGTCTGTTTGTAATAAAGGTAAAAGGATGGGCACACTTTTACGAGATTTAATTTTGCCAAGGGCAATCACCGCCGCATTTTTAACCGGAAATCGCTGTTTATTCATCAACCCAATGAGAAAATCCTCTGTACCGTCAACAGGAAGTACGCCTAATATTTTTGCTGCATGAACATAGGAAAACTGCCAGGCCCTGGTTTGATTTTGCAGTATCAATCGGGATACAAGCGGATCCTCAATGGCTATCAAAGCATCGGTAATTTTAATTTTTAATTGTTCATTCTTAACTGCCAACAACAGGTCAAACAGCGGTTGAACGGCCCGGGAATCTCCTATTTTTCCAAGCGCTTGAACGATGAAACGCTGCTGAGGAAGGGGCTTGATCCGGGTTATTTTCGAATCCCGAAGTAACAGGTTGATCAGCATCGGAACAGCTGATTCTTCTTTTAAATCCCCCAGAGCCATGACCGCGCAATTCTTTACCGCCGGGTTGGGGTCATTAATCAAGCAGTCAAGCACCAGCGGTGTCAGGGTCTGGTCCCCGGTTTGGCCCATTGCCAGTAATGCGTGGGTCTGCATGCGCCAGTTCTCGCTTTTGATCGCTTTTTTTAATTCAGGAATAGCGGATTTACCCATTTCAAGCCATAGGAAATACGTTTGGGTGATTGATGTATCAGGAGACGCCTGAACGGTTTGAGCGTTTTGTGAAAAAGCCGGTGCGGTAATCACTGCCGGGATTACCGCAAAGAAAAGCAAGATAACGGGTATTCTTAAAAATTTTAACATATTAGTTTAAAAGAAAAGATATCATTGGGGGTTGTTTATAAACGCATCTATTCTGAAGCATCAGGGTTTATTTCAGAAAGCTTTTGTTGATATTTATCTGCAAGTCGCTCAAGTTCCTCAATTCTTTCCTCACCAGTCGCAACATCGCTTTGTGTGAGATATTCTTTGCCGGTCTGACCGGCCAGCGCATTTGTCCGTTTGGCAATATACCGGATCAGATCAATTTTGTCTTTGGTCTCTTTAAGCTTGTAAAAATAATACTCTGCCTGCTCTTTTGCTGAAGCACTGCCTTTCCTTATTTTATCGCTCAACTCAATCGATTTTCTCAGCTTCTCACCTTGTTCCGGGTTGTAGCCGCCGGCTGCCGGTTCTTTTGGGACCCACATGTTGTCCGGAAGTGCCTCGGCCATTTTTGTAAGCTCACGCTGATTTTCAGCCTTTTGTTCTTCTGTCAGCCGTCGCGGCACCTGTTTAGTGTTGTTCATCATTGCCTCCCCGCCTGTTGACGATGCTTGTTTTTGAGATTCTGCGGTCAAAGGCAATTCCGGGTTGACAGGTGTTGTTGCCGGTGGCGCATGAGAAGATGCAGCCAAAGGTTGATGATTACTGCTTACTGATTGAACCTGAAATACAGGGGCAGGCGGCTGAGTGTCTTTGTAAAACAAAAAATAAGCGGCAGCCGTAACAAACAAGATAAACAGGATGCCTAAAAGCATGGCTAAAATTTTAGTGGATTTATTTTGCATAATCGGCTTAAACGACCCCAAAAATTATTTATTATAAGATCAAAAAGTTAAAAAAGCTGTGCAGGATATATCCGCACAGCTTTTTTAAAAGAACAACAATTTTTAATATAATATTTACATAAAAAGTTCAACCACAAAGTAGATGGCATCAGCAACCCAGCCGTCAATCAAATCTCTCGGGTCAACCGGATCTTGAAGCAGGGTGTCTGATGCGGCCGCAGCCAGTTCATCAACCGGGGCCAAGTCTTCGCCGTATGTTGCATTAATTTCATCAATGATAAGGTTTGCTGCAACTGACTGGCCGGTTACTGACGGATGAACCCCATCTAAGCTAAACAGCCCGCCAAGATAATCAGCAGTAATAGTCCTCTGGCCGGCTGGAACACCAGTGGCATCTTTTAAATCATGGCCATTTTGTCGGATTTCAGTAAAAATTGCATTGGCGTCCACAAAAGCAAAATTATCTGCCGCCGAAACCCGTTCAATCTCAGCATTAATTTCATTGGTGCGTTGTTGAATCAAGGCAAGGTCATCAGGCGTTAAGGCCATATTCGAACTGGCTCGGGCCATCCAGAAAGGATTCATAGATCCGTTCGGTAGATCCGGGCTGCTGGCTTCCTGCAGATAAGCAATGCAGGTGACATCCGGAACGTTTAGCAGGACAGCCCCTATGACAGTATCTTTGTCAGCGATTGCATCAACACATGCACCAAAATCTCTTTGAAAATCAGCCAAAGAAGTCAGGGCGCCGGTATCACATGTGAGAGCAGCTCCCAGGACATCATTATTACAAAGCCAGAAGCTGACAAACGTAGGATCACGATCCAGCGCCTGTTGAACCTGAGGCGCGCCATTGGATCCAAGCACGAGTTTGAAAAATCCACCCTCTGACCCACCGGTGTTCAGACCGTTATGGGATTCAGAACCGGTGATGCCAAAGTTGTTAAGGATATCCTGGTCATCGTAGCCATCCACACGTTCACCGCCCACCAGGGGATAATAATATTCATACCATGCGATGTTGCCTTTTAACACATCTTCAATATTAATCAGATAACCCGGGAATTTAAGCAGGGGTTGATTGAACTCAGTGCCCATTTTTTGTGCGATTACGTTCGGATAGGTTGTCGGTTGACGGGTTTCATCCACTGCACCGCTCTGGAAGCCGTGGGTTAAGCTGTCACCAATAGATACATAGCGATCAAATATTTGTGGTTCGGGTGCTGGTGGTTGGGAACCCATTGCAAAGGCACCGACAGTTGTTAACAGGACAAAAACAATGGTTAAAAATAATACATTTTGTTTTTTCATTTTAAACTTCCCCCTTAATATATTTTTTGTTTTTAATTTACAAAATCAATTGTCCGGATAATGCATCAGTGTTCGTTGTGGAAGATAGCAGTTTTATGAAGAGATGTCGGTTATTTTTACGGAACACTGTTTAGCAATTTAGAGGCACTTTATATACAAGGTCATTGAACGTCAATCAGGGAAACCCTGATTTAATGCTTCGTTTTCCCTGAAATTAACGTAAACGAGAACTTCGTTGACAAATTATACACGAGGAAGTCACACGCAGGCCCTATTTTTTGTTTATTGATGGAGGATCATCCATTCGTTCGGCCCTACCTATCGCTACCCAAACCAGACTGACTTTCGCCGTTCCAGCCCCTTTTCGAGCATCTGCATGCCCTCTTCCCATACCATCCTGTGATTCCGTTCCACCAGGGCCCGATCGGAAACATCCGCCGGACTGCCTTCCAGATAGATCGGTGGAGAGATATAGTAACAGAACTTTACCGGCCGCGGCAAAGGCCCCCAGCCGAACCACAGGGGTAACGCATACTTGGAATGCCCCATGATTTTGCCAATCAGACGCATTTTTCCGAGTATGCGATAGGTGTCGTCCGTTCCGATGCCCATGTGAAGAATGATGGGCACACCGGTTTTCATGGCCACTTCGATAAACCCGTAACTCTTTTCCCAGTGCAGTTTATATCGGCCTTCAGGCCCTTTCATAGCATCCCGGGCACCACCAGGATATACATTCACCATATTTCCGGCCTCAAGAAATCGGATGGCATTCTCCTGGATACCAGATAATGCCCCCATCCGGGTCCAAAAAGCACGCGAGATTGGATCAAGAAACAGATGATAATCGCCCAATCCCCGAGGCATGCGTCCTGTGGCATTATAAATCGCAAAAAAAATAAACGGGGCATCCAGCCCCATAATTCCATGATTTCCCACCAAAAGGGCCGGACCTTTCTCAGGAATATTTTCAAGACCAATATATTTAGGCCGAAAATAATGGGAAAGGAACCTGACTATTGGACGAAGTTTTTTAACCAACGCCACATCCATGGGATCATCTTCAGGATAAACGTCTTGCGAAGTTTGGAACAGTTTGGAAAATTTATAATCTTGAAACACCGGTGGTCTCTCCTTAAAAGTTGCATCACTGACTGTTTTTATCGAATTCAGGGGTCATGTTTCTGTCTTGGCTATATCTATGATGATCTGTCTCATTATATCAATAAAGTTTTTTACCAATATGGCCAATTCATCACAAACAATACTTTGTGCCTGACAAGAATGATGACCGGACCCTGTTTTTATTTTTCTCCTTCAATCAAATCGATAAACACCAGGCGATTTTTGAAATTTCCCGGTCAATGCCGGCCCAGCTTAACCAGAAATAATACGTTCTTTCCTGGTATT
>CAZQLG010000159.1:0-6587 GCA_964594105.1 uncultured Desulfococcus sp.
TTAATCGATATTCCACCTGGCCGGTTTCCCGATGGCAGGTCATGCGTTCCTGGGAGAAAGAGGCGCGGATAATGTAACATGACAGATTCTTCATAGACTTATGCTGCCAGGGCAAGGATGAGATACCCGAAACCTGAAGTACTTGCGGAAATGCTGCGGTTGGATCTCCAGGCCCACTTCAAGCCGGCATTTCTGGGCCGTATGAAAATAGTGCCCTATTGCCCCATTACAGACGATAACATGAAGCTGATTATCCGGCTCAAGCTGGACCGGATTGTTAAAAGAATGGCGGAGAGCCGCGGGATTGAATTTGTCTATGACGAGACTATTATCGATGCCGTTGCAGAACGGTGTACAGAAGTTGACAGCGAGGCCAGAAATGTCGATCATATCCTGACCAACACCTGCTGCCGGAGATGAGACGGAAACTTTTACCCATGATGGCAAAGGGAGAGCCGATTCAAACGGTTACGGTTCATCTGGACGGAGACGGCTTCAGGTTTGAACTGGGTTAGATCCCGGGTCCGGGTCCGGGTTCAGGGAATCTGGACAGCGGTCTGGCCGGGCGAAATGATGGTGATCACCCCGTGTAAGTGCACGTCAGGGTACTGGTGCTGTTCAGGGCCGGTTTGTTGCCGATCATTACGGTGTGGCGTAACCTTGGGCCTATGGTGATGCCGTGGCCAGAACACAAGGGGCCGGGCGGGGTATAAACTCCTAGTGCAGCGGTTGTAGCCGCAGATGTGGCGGCTGCAACAGCCGGGTTTGACTGGGTCGTACACCTTCCAAAAGAGATGATGTTTTTCATAGGTACATGATCCATGATGGTGGCACCGAGCGTTACGGTGGTCACCCTATTTTCCGGTGTTATCACAAGCGCACTGGGGGCCAGACCAAAATTGCACTTTAACATCGTCCCCATACAGACTTGCATTGGCATCTTTAATTGTCCTTTATCTTGATGAGGTTCGGGCCGAAAATGAGACCGTCCATGAAAAGGTAGCAGGCATATGGGCCTGTGTCAAATGTGTCCGGGTCAAGCAGCTCCTTGATGGAAAAAAAACCTTTTGCCGTCATGCCTTTTTTAAGTTCAGTGCCATATACAGGGACTGCCCAGTCAAACCGGACAGGCTCATCCCAGTCCAGACCCAAGATGGCAAGGGTAATTGGAACGACAGCCGCAATATTTTTGGTGGCGCCGTTTTCAAAATGATGGACGATCTTTTTATCCGGCAAATGAAACGTGCGTGTCTTTACGGCAAAGGAACCAAACACCTTTACAAGCAGATCCTTTTTTTGTTTTTGGGATTCAATGGCAAAGGCAAGACCTGAATCCGGCAATGGCGGTGTTTTTTTTACTGGAAAATAAGAGGGAAAACCTGCCTGTTCGCTTTTGTCCGGCTCAGGACTGACCGACATAGCGGAAAAGGGTTCAGATTCTTTATCCCCGGACAGTTTCACCACAACGGTATTGGACGGCCAGTCAAAATGGAGCACCCCAAAGGACCATATGCCGGGTGCCCATTCAATGGAAAGCCGTTTAACCGGGTCAAGTAGGGTCAGCTGGCCGACCGCAGAGGCAAGTCCGGGAGGTCTTGGCGCTCTTGAAGCCGGCTTTTTTTGCATGACATCCGGCGGATGTTCCATTTGTTTTTCATCCATCAATGCTTTGGCAAAATGGACACTGCCATCCAGTAGATTGGTGCCTGCAAGGATACAGTTTTCAGAAAGAGGGATATCCCAGTCTCGATCTCCTGTGGTGCGCAATGCCATGATCAATGGAATCGTCTGCCGGTTTTTGATGAGGATTTTTGCCGGTGCATTGACGGCAACACCGAAAAAATCAATTTCCATGAGCTGGGATTCACGGGAATCCAGTATGGAAGCATCTGCCTTAAAAAAGGCGTTGTCGTCCAGATTTAAAATCTGGGTCAGTATGGTTTGGGTTTGAGCCGCACTGCTGGAATTCGGCATAAGGGCAAGGGAAAAAAGGGAAAACCAAAGCCAGAAAGTTTTAATCGCCGTTTTCATAAACATTAATTGACCTTAAGGGTTTTGGGACCGAAAATATTGCCGTCCATGACCAGGTAGCACAGATAAACACCTGGGGCAAGGGCAGGGCGATGCGTTAATACATCAATGGAAAAAAAGCCTTTTGCTGGCATGCCTTTTTTAAGCGGTTCTCCGTAAACCGGTACTGCCCATTCAAATTGAAGGGGTTCGTCCCAGTCAAGTCTCAGCAATGCCAGGGTAATGGGAACAACGGCGGCCACATTTTTCTGGGTGCCGTCTTGAAACTGGTGCGAAAAAGGCTCTTCCGGGAGATGAAAATCTCTTGTTAAAACACTGAACGCCCCATAAATATTGAGCTGCTGCATTTCATTGACAATGTTGAATTCGCCCGAGAAGATTAGTCCGGATTCCGGCGGGGCATGGGTGTTGTTTGTGGGCAAAAATCCGGGAAGGAAGGCACCTCCCCTGGGATCCGGGTCAGGCGTTACGGCAACGGCGGAACCCATCGCCGCATCTTCTTCCCCTATTAATTCAACCACCACGCTGTTGGAGGGCCAGTCATAGTAAATCAGTCCCAAAGCCCAGGTACTGGTCTCCCATTTGATTGGCAGCCGGTCTTTTGGGGCAAGTTCCATGATCTGGGCTGCGGCCAGGGCAAGTCCCGGCGGTTTGGGGCTTCTGCCAGGCGCTTCTTCTTCTCCCCGGCTGATGAGTGCCTTTTCATCCACCAAGGCCTTTGAAAAATAAACCGAGCCGTCATTTAAATTGGTTCCAACCAGGATGCAATTTTTAGAAAGCGGGATATCCCAGTCCCTGTCCCCACTGAAGCGGGCCGCCATTACAAGGGGCAGTTTATCCTCAGAATCAGTTAGAACGGCTTTGGGCGCATTAATGGCAATTCCGAAAAAATCAAGATCGATCAGATCTGATTCCCGCTCATCCAGGTCATCTTCATCTATATTAAAAAAGGTCTCATCATTGAAATTAAGAATTGTTTTGATAATTGATTCTTTTGAATCCATATGATGCTCTCCGTATTCTTTATGTTCAGGCCGTTACCGCCTGTTTTTGATACCATATGACGTTATTTACAGCCGCCGGTTTAATGTGTTCTATTTCATTGAGGACATATCCTGCAACTGCAGATAAGGTTTGCACTTGTCGCAGAATTTATGGGTGCAGTTATTGCTGGACTGATGAAACATGATGCAGTCGCCGCCATAAGGACGGGGTTCTTTTTCATTCTTTTGCCAGTTGACCTTGTGTTCCACCACCCAGTCCTTTTTTGCCCTGAACCGCTGGGTAAATTTAAGCTTGTTCCCGGCTTTGACGGCTTTTAATTTCCGTTTAACACCGTTTACCAGCACCTTCCGGCCGATGACCGACTTAAAATTGGCCGTGCTCACGACTTCATGGGTGGCAGTGGCGGTGGTAGCCTTCTTTTTGATTGTTGTTTTGAACTCAACCGGCTTATTACTGGTTCTCCATTTTTTATTCATATAGTAGTGGGTGGGGTTGTGCCGGCAATGGGAACCGGAGCCGCTGTGATACTGATATTGCAGCGGGTGTTTCTTCAGGGATGGCGGTTTTCCGGGCAGAGGCGTCTGATTGAATTTATGACCGAATTCATGGGCTGCCGTATCATTGAAATTGACTTCAGTCCCCCCTTCGTTTGCCCCGGCATTGGGCCGGTATACGGCAACGATGCCCTCTGTTGCCGCCCATCCGGCATAGCCTTTGCCGGCCTCGAGTTTCAGCTTGATTTTAACGGGTTTGTCATTTGTCGGTACCGGCGGATTCCTGGTGGCTCCCTTGCTCAGATCAACTTTTATGGTGAGCAGGCTGGCCCTTGTTGAAGAAATCTCAATACACTTGTCGACAATTTTGCCCCCCCTGGCCCAGGTTGAGCCTTTTTTCCGCCATTTGCCGGTTACCACAAGTTTCCTGTTAGCTTTCAGGGCGGGCTTGGTGATGACCAGGTTTTCCTTGTCCGGTGCGGCCATGGTCACCTCGGCGCCATTGCTTTTTATCTCATGAATTGCGGTGGATGTCCGCCCCTTTGGATCGCACTGGTATTCACAGACAATCAGATTTCCCTTGACCGGATGCTCTTTTTCAGGGTCCAGACCGAGGTTGGCATGTTTAGGAACGGTTTGGCCGCCCTGGATTTTCATCCCGAACGCCTTGATATTACCGGTCCCGATATTGACAACCGTTGCATTACCGCCGTTTACCTTAAATTGATATTTTTCGTAGAATGTTCTTTTCCGAAGATCCTCAGAGAAATCTTCCTTTTTAAACTTCTGTTCAGCGGTTTTAATCATATCCACGAAAACCTCTTCAAAGGCTTTGGCGGTTTTTTTGGGTTCTTTTGCCGTATATCCGTCTGCATAGGTCATCTGGTACCAGAATTTTCTCCAGACAATGTAATTCTTGGATTTTTTGGGCGGCCTTCGCTTGGATGTTTTGACAGTGGGGTGAAGTTCGGCACTGACATTGTATTGGTCTCCCCCATAGGCAGAGGTATAAAAGGATATTTCCGATGTCCAGCCCTGATTATTCGTACTGACCGTCGTTGCAGTGGCCCCGTTTTTACTGCCCAGGCCCGGTTTCTGGCTTCCGGTGAGCTCGGCGTCTTTCCAGAGTTCGGCATCCGGGTTTTGCCGAGTATTGGCCTTTATCTCCTTAAAACTGAATTTAACCAGAACCCCGGAGAGTTTCTCTTTTTTGCCGTCTTCTCTTTTAATTCGGGCTTTAAAGGTTATTTTTCTGCCGTATTCAGGATACCGTTTGTTCTTTCCTTCAACATCCTTTTTAATATTGATGAATTGTTTGAAATTTCCGCTTTTGTCTTTTTCCTTGCGTTCAATATTTTTTTTGATGACCGAGGTATCGGTCAGATCCTTGGCAGCGCCTTTCACCCACTTTTCTTCATCCTGGGTGACAACCTCTACAAAATCCGCCAATAAATATTTGATTTCAGGGCATTTTTGTTTGGCTGATTTAACCGGACCGCCTTTTGTTTTACTGGGCTTTGAGGGCGTCTTCGTATTGGACAACGACATGGCCTTGGCTACCTCCCGTTACTTGTCAGATGTTCAATTGCTTTGGTAATATAGACCCTGAACACTGAATAGAGTTTTTCCGCGCGTTTTAAGGGATCGTCAATATCTTCACTGTTCAGAATCGATTCACACCAGGGATAAAGCGGATCCCTGTCAAATCCGTGGCCGAGAGTGAACATGAGCCAGGTGAAACAGATAATGCCTGCATCGTTTTCAAGCGAATAATTCTGCGCTGTTTCCCTGCCCTTTTCCACCAGTTCATTGAGTGCGGCTTCACCGATAAACCGGCATTTTTGAGGATAATTATGTCTCAGACGTGAAAGAAGATCCGCTTTCATGCCGGTCTGAACATGGCACAGCTCTTTAAAGTCCAAGCGGCCGGCCTTTGTCAAAGATTCAATTGCATATTCCCGTCCGGGTCCGGCAGCCATGTCAACAAATTCCATGAGCTGATCAAAAAGGGTATCGGCCCGTTCAGCCTGCTGTTCGATGGTCTCATCAGTTAAAATCCGTGGTGCCCATGGATACTGGCAGTCCGAGTCAAAGTAACTGCCCAGCATGAACATCATTTCAATATAGAACATGACAGGTCCCCTGTCGGTAAGGCCGTATGTTGCCGCACGGTCAATACCCAGCCGGACCGTTTTTCTTACGCCGTCAGGTCCCAGGGCCCGGGAGTGGCCGGGACTGAAATCCTTAAGGTGGTCGATCATATCATTTTCAAAATTTCTCAGCGCGGTCTGCTCAAAAATTTCCATCTGTTCTTTACGAATAATCAGCATTATTTTTCTCCATACGCTGTCACCATCAGGCAAGCGCCAGTGTTTCTTTTTTCAGTTTTTCTTCAACGGTTGAAAAGTGCAGGAGAACGTCAGGATCTTTTTCCTCGACAATATAACTTTCCACAGGGGCGAACACGCTCCTCAATTCCATTTCATTGCAGGCGGGCAGATATGTCCGGAACACCTTGGGATCATAAAACCGGAAAAAATAGGATTTGCCTTCACTGTCATATACGGTGAGAAAGGTCAGGAAATGAGGTTTGAACTGATTTAGACCTGCCAATGACCGGACAAAGATAAATCTGACTTTTCCCCAGCCGGTATCCAGAAGCCAATGGACAAACGGGTCGTCTTTCTCAAGCGAAACAAGATACGAGGCCACCCAGGCCAGTTCTTCTGCGTTTTTGCCCCGGTGAAGGCAGACGCTGTTTACACCGGCGCTCATGATTTTGGGATAGATGGTTTCGCTTATTGCCGCGTCCACAAGGGCATAGATGCATAGAGGAGCCCGTCCTTCCACTGGGCGCCAGATCCGGTTGAGTATTTGATTCTTGTAAGCAGATGTCATGGGAGCCTTTTTATGGTTTGCCTTTAAGCCGCACGGGCTTTTTTAGTTCGGTCAAGTGTCGCATAGCGGCTTTCCGGCTTTTGTCGTATCTGCAAGGGCTTGGGCCTGAGGTGTGGGCGGTGGTGGTGACGGCGGCGGAACCGTGAAATGAAATGATAA
>CAZQLG010000160.1:0-6543 GCA_964594105.1 uncultured Desulfococcus sp.
CATCCGGTGGTTACGATGGCAAAACAGGCGGCGGAGAACTTGAAAAGACAGGTACAGACGAAGAAAACTGGCGGCGGATCGGATGCCAATGTTTTCTTTAAAAATGGGATTATCACCGGTGTGATCGGTACGGGGATGAAAGACATCCATACCGTCCGGGAGTCTATCCGGTTAGACGATATGGAAAAAACCGTCAGGCTACTGCTTGAGATTATTTCAATCCATTCCAATGGAACCAATATACCATGATTGCACATTTTGATTGTTTTGCCGGAATCAGCGGGGACATGACCCTCGGGGCGTTTGTTGATCAGGGCGTGCCGGTAAAATGGCTGGAAGAAACCCTGAAGGCAAACCTTTTAACCGATTTTGACCTTGTCGTAACCGCAATATCAAAAATGGGAATTACCGCTCAAAAAATGAATGTAATTTCTAAAAGTCAGGTTCAACGTGATTATGCGACTATCCGTGAGATGATTGGGCGTAGCTCCGTAAACGGCATGGTTAAAGATTTAAGTCTTGAAATGTTTGAAAAGCTGGCCGTCGCAGAATCAAAAATTCATGGGTGCCCCAAAGATCATGTTCATTTTCATGAGGTGGGCGGTGTGGATGCGATTGTTGATATTGTGGGAACGTGTCTTTGTGTGAATTACTTGGGGCTTAAAAAAATTTCCGCCTCAAAAATTCCTCTGGGAAACGGATTTGTTAACTGTTCACATGGGAAATTGCCGGTTCCCGCACCGGCAACCATTGAGATACTAAAAAATATCCCGGTATATGGGACGGAGATACCCTTTGAACTGGTAACGCCCACTGGCGCCGCCATTGTTTCCACCCTGGCAGAAACCTTTGGCAAGATGCCGGATATGCTGGTTTCGAAAATCGGCTATGGCAGCGGAACCCGGGATTTTGAAAAGATGCCGAATCTTTTGCGGATTTTTTTCGGAAAATCAATATCGTCGTCTGAAACCGTCACGATGATTGAAACATGCATTGATGACATGAACCCGGAGATATACGGGTTTTTAATGGATCGCCTGTTTGAAGACGGGGCGTTGGATGTATACCTGGTGCCTGTTTTTATGAAAAAAAATCGGCCGGGTACGCTGCTTCAGGTTTTATGCCATCACAGTGAAAAGGAAACGCTTATTCGCCGGATTCTTGCTGAAACCACGACGTTAGGGGTCCGTTTTTTTGATGTGGAAAGACGTCTGCTGGATAGGGAATCAGTCACCATCCAAACCGATTTTGGTCCGGTTTCGGCCAAGAAAGTCATAACACCGGATGGCCGGTTTCGAATCGTGCCGGAGTATGCGGTTTGCCGGGCCATTGCCCGAAAAAAGGATATCCCCATTCGAACAGTTTATGAAAAAATAAGTCAACATGCTGAAAATTTAATTAAATAACCGATTGGGGCTGCCAACAATGCCTTGACAGAATATGCATCAGATTATAAATAACGATGCATGAAAAATACTTCAAAATTATTTGTCGGCCTGGCCACCGGCGGCTATATCGGTTTGATTCCATTTGCGCCGGGAACGTTCGGATCCTTTCTCGGCATCCCTTTATTTTATTTCATGTCATCTTTACCGCTGTTGACGGCTTTTTCTTTCATGGTCGTATTTATTTTGTTTTCCATTTGGGTTGCCGGAAAAGCAGAGAAATCGCTCCAAGCCAAGGATCCGGGATGTATTGTGATTGATGAGATCGCTGGTATGGGAGTGACCTTTTTGGCGATTCCTTTTAATCTATATCTGGCAATTTGCGGCTTTCTTGTTTTTCGGTTTTTTGATATTTTAAAACCGTTTCCAGTAAGCTATCTGGAAAAAAGGTTTACCGGCGGCACGGGTGTGGTCCTTGACGATGTTGCCGCCGGTGTCATGAGCAATGTGGTGCTACAGATTTTATTGATTGTGATGGAATAAAAATAAAAAAGATTGTCCAATGAGTGAAACGGCTTTGTCCGGCAGGCAAAAAACAGGGAAATTTAAAATCCGTACTTTTATTGCGATAAAATTACCGGAACATGTTATAAAAACACTTGCCGAATTGCAGAAGGATTTGAACAAATATGATTGTCGAATGAAGTGGACCCGGCCGGAGAATATTCATTTAACGCTGAAGTTTTTAGGTGATATTTCCCCGGATGAGGTTGATCCGGTTTGTCGGGTGGTCGATTCTTCAGTCAGTGGATTTGCACCAATAAAACTCCGGGCAGGGAGCGTTGGCTTTTTTCCGGGCATACGGCGGGCAAAGGTTTTATGGAGCGGTATTTCCGGACAGACAGACCGGCTTGAAAAACTGCACCATGCAATAGATAACGGTTTGCATCCCTTCGGATTTACCAGGGGAAAACGGCGTTTTACCGGACATCTGACGCTTGGACGATTTAAGGGACAAGCAGATTCGGAACTTTTGATTGATATGATGAAAGCGAATGCCGATACGATTTCTGATGAATTTATAGCTGACGCTGTATTTGTATATAAAAGTGATTTGAAACCATCGGGTCCGATCTATTCAGTGTTGTCAGGCAGCCGGCTGGTGTCATGAATTTTCTATCGGGGAGAAAATTTGTTGTCGAAATGTATCCAAACTGATTAGAAATAAACTGAATATCATTGACAAACTCGTAAAAAGTCGGATTTCGATGGCAAAGAAAAAAGTTCCAAGTTCGAGGCGCGCAAATCCTGAGTGATGATTCGTACTTAGCGTACTATGAAGAAGCGAAGGATGCAGCGCAACAAAGAATTTGGACTTTTTACGAAGCCATCATAATTGGTTTGAATTTCAATATATAGATTCAAAAAATAGCATATAAAATTTAAGGAGGCCGTATGACCAAGAGCACGGATAGGGAAAAGGCTGTGGAATCCGCTATTACACAGATTGAACGGCAATTTGGCAAAGGGTCGATCATGAAACTGGGCGGGAGTGCAATTGTTCAAGTCCCGGCCATTCCAACAGGTTCGCTGGCATTGGACAAAGCCCTTGGCGTCGGTGGTATTCCCCGGGGACGGGTGTCTGAAATATATGGCCCTGAATCGTCCGGAAAAACAACGCTGGCATTGCATATTATTGCCGAAGCCCAGAAACAGGGAGGGATCGCTGCGTTTATTGATGCAGAACATGCGTTGGATACCTCCTATGCGAAAAAGCTGGGGGTCAATTGTGATGAGCTGCTGGTTTCTCAGCCGGACACCGGAGAGCAGGCCCTTGAAATTACGGATATGCTGGTGCGGAGCGGGGCCATTGATGTTCTGGTGATTGATTCCGTGGCCGCCCTGGTGCCGCGTGCTGAAATTGAAGGGGAAATGGGGGACTCTCATATGGGACTCCAGGCACGGTTGATGTCCCAGGCCCTGCGGAAATTGACCGGCACCATCAGCAAAACCATGACATCGGTTATTTTTATTAATCAGATCCGTATGAAAATTGGTGTGATGTTTGGTAATCCGGAAACCACTACCGGCGGTAATGCCTTGAAATTTTATTCATCGGTACGGATCGAAATCCGTCGCATGGCAGCCATTAAAGACGGCCAGGAGGTCATGGGCAACCGGACCAAGGCCAAGGTCGTGAAGAATAAAATGGCCCCGCCGTTTAAACAGGCCGAATTTGACATTATGTATGGTGAAGGGATTTCAAGCACCGGAGAAGTCTTAGATATCGGCGTTGAGGCGGGTGTGATTGAAAAAAGCGGCTCCTGGTACTCCTATGATGGGGAACGTATCGGTCAGGGACGTGAAAATGTTAAAAAATTCTTCAATGAAAACGCAGAATTGTTTGACCGATTAATGCTCAAGGTAAAAGCGGCCATCGGACTGGTTGTTGTGGAAGAAAATTCCGAAAAAGGCGAAAACGAAAATTCTACAAAGACAGAATCTATAGCGAAGTCAAATACGGGGGATTGATGACCGGAGACGAAATACGAAAGACGTTTTTTGATTATTTTAAACGCCAGAATCACCAGCTCGTTCGGAGTTCATCCGTGGTGCCGCAGGACGATCCGACCCTTTTATTCACCAATGCCGGCATGGTCCAGTTTAAGCGGACATTTCTTGGAGAGGAAAAGCGGGAGTATACCAAGGCCGTCACCGCCCAAAAGTGTATTCGAGCGGGCGGAAAACATAATGACCTGGAAAATGTGGGTTATACGGCCCGGCATCACACGTTTTTTGAGATGCTGGGAAATTTTTCCTTTGGTGATTATTTTAAGGAAGACGCCATCCGGTTTGCCTGGGATCTTCTGGTGAATGAATATCATCTCCCTGTGGATAAATTATGGATTTCGGTATTTTTAGAGGATGACGAAGCCTATGATATCTGGCGTGAAAAAATCGGTGTCTCTCCTGACCGGATTGTCCGGCTTGGGGAAAAAGATAATTTCTGGTCTATGGGAGATACCGGCCCCTGCGGTCCCTGTTCGGAGATTTTAATTGACCGGGGTGAAGAATTCGCTTGTGACAGGGACGATTGCGCGCCTGGCTGTGATTGCGACCGTTACCTTGAAATCTGGAATCTCGTGTTCATGCAGTATAACCGTGATGAAAACGGAAAACTGACGCCCCTGCCGCATCCGAGCATTGATACCGGCATGGGACTGGAACGGATCGCTTCCGTAACCCAGAATGTGCCGACAAATTATGATACTGACCTGTTTATGCCGATCATGAGAAAGATTGAAATACTTTCCGGCAAAAAATTGGGTGATGATCCGGCAACAGATGTCGCAATGAAAGTCATTGCCGATCATAGTCGCGCCGGTGCCTTTATGGTCGGTGACGGGATTTTGCCGTCAAATGAGGGGCGCGGTTATGTATTGCGCAGAATTCTGCGCCGGGCCATTCGCTATGGACGCAATATTTCTTTGACCGAACCTTTTTTACATGAAACGGTGGCAACGGTTTTTGCGGTTATGCAGGCAGGGTACCCGGAACTTACCGAAGACAGTGCATTTATCACCAATGTTATTAAAAATGAAGAACTGCGGTTTTCTGAAACCTTAGATAACGGGCTCAAGCTTTTAAATGAAACCATTGGGAGCATGAAAAAACGCGGCGAGACCGTTGTTCCTGGTGATGTCATTTTTAAGCTCTATGATACCTTTGGGTTTCCGGTGGATATTGTCAAAGATGTGGTAAGAGACAGTAAGCTGGATCTGGATCTGGATGGGTATGATCAGGCCATGGCAGACCAGAAGGTAAAATCCCGCTCAAAAGTGTCTTTTTCAAATGTCAGTGATGCATATAAGAATTTCACGGCAAATGTCGAAAAAATGCCGGAATTTGTCGGATACAACAGTCAGTCATGTGATTCCGAGGTTTTGTTGATCGTTAAAGACGGCGATGCGGCTGATGTTGTGCACGTTGGAGATAGTGTTGAACTGGTCACTCGGAAAACACCTTTTTATGCGGAGTCCGGTGGTCAGGTCGGTGATGCCGGCCAAATAAGTGCCGACGGATTGGTGATCGAGATTGAACAAACCATCAAAGATCCCACCGGCCTGATCATACACAAGGGCAAGGTCGTATCCGGAATTGTTAAGAAGGGGGATTCTGTTACGCTGACCGTGGATGCGGGCAAACGCAATGCCACTGAAATCAATCACACGGCAACACATTTGCTGCATGCGGCATTGCGGGAGGTGCTGGGTGATCATGTACGCCAGGCCGGGTCTCATGTGGGCCCTGAACGGCTTCGGTTTGATTTTACCCATTTTTCACAGGTGGATCTTGATACGCTCAACCAGATTGAAGTTCTGGTCAATGACCGAATTTGCGACAATATTTCCGTAGCCATTAAAGAGATGTCCGCAGATGAGGCGTTTAAAAGCGGCGCCATGGCGCTTTTTGAAGAAAAATACGGGGATGTGGTGCGGGTGATTTCCTTAGATACGTTCAGCAAGGAATTATGCGGCGGCACTCATACGGAATTGACCGGTAATATTGGATTGTTTAAAATTATCAGTGAATCCAGTGTCGCATCCGGCGTGCGGAGAATCGAAGCATTAACCGGTAAAGCTGCCATCAACCATATTCAGACTGTTACAAAGGTGTTAAACGATACCGCCAATGTTCTCAGGGAACGGCCGGAAAAATTATTTTCACGGGTAGAAGCACTGCTATCCGGTCAGAAAGCAATGGAAAAAGAGCTTGAGAAATTAAAATCCAAAATTGCCGCAAAGTCAGCCGATAACATCGGAGATGATGTGCAGACCGTTAATGGCATTAAGGTGGTGGCAAAAAAAGTTGCAGTCGAATCACCGGCGGCTTTGCGGGACCTGGCAGACAAATTCCGGGATAAAATTCAATCCGGGGTCGTGGTGCTGGGGGCTGAAAATGGTGGCAAGGCGTTGCTGATTGCCATTGTTACCAAAGATCTGGTGGGCCAGTTTCATGCTGGCAACATTATCAAGGCAGTGGCTGCAGAAGTCGGCGGCGGCGGCGGTGGTCGGCCGGATATGGCCCAGGCCGGAGGCTCCAAGCCGGAGAACCTGGATGCGGCCATGAAAAAGGTGTTTGCGTTGGTGGGGTAGGT
>CAZQLG010000161.1:0-6524 GCA_964594105.1 uncultured Desulfococcus sp.
CCGTCACAGCGTTCATCGTCAATTTCAATTATTTTACGCATTGTTTTCATCTGTTTTCTCCTGATTTTATATTTTTAATTGAGTAAATGCGCTTCAGCGGTTATTCTCCCGTTTTCCGTGAGAAAAGAATCGTTAATTATTTTTTTAATTTTTTCCGGTTCCGCTGTTTTTCCTTTATGATTGTCTTCAATATTGGCAATCAGGTCCGCATCATAGAGGACCTTGAAATTAAGGGTTTCTTCTTTTCTCGGGTGATGATGGTGCCCGATAATATCGCATATTTCCTCAATGAGATTTTCAGTGACCCCCAGTTTTTCCATGATTGATCTGGCAATGGGCGGCCCTTCCTGTTCCTGGTAAACCGCCGCAGTGGACTGGTGTTTTCTTTCCGCTTCATGAATGCCAATATCATGGAGATAGGCGGAAGCCAGTATGACGGCCATGTTTCCGCCTTCCGCAACCCCGATTTTTTGCGCATAACGGGCAACACGGGAGGCATGGCCGATGCGTTTAAAATCCTGTTTAAAATATTTTTTCATTTCAATGGCAATCCGGTCTTTAAGCAGGTTCTCCCGTTGTGCCAGAATTTCCGGTGGCAGGTTGCCGATACACTGATCAGCAAATTTACAATAGGCTGCACATCCAAAATCCATTTTCGGGTTGGTAAAACGATGACCGCAATGGCCGCATTTCCGGGTGGTATCATCTTTAAAAAATTCGACTGTTTTTCCACACTCCGGGCATTTTGCCTCAAATATGGCACCCGGTTTCCAGTATCTGCTGTCTTGTCCGGGACATTTCATAAGTAAACCCTCCATTTGCAACTTTATTTTAGCGGTTAAGTCCTGGGTTTGATATTTAACAATTTTTATTGTATAAAGACTTAACTTTATTGATTTCAACATAATCACCAATTGGGTGAATTAAAGTAGTCATATAAATTTTGTTTTTGTAAAAAAATAAATCTATTTGTTATCATTAATTATTGGATCGCGTTATCCATGCTTTTGATTTTCAATATACTGTTTTAATACCGGGGTTGCATTGACTTATGTCAAAAAATTACAAAAAGAATAAAATTTATTGAAAATGAAAAAATATTTTAAGTTGATTTCTGAGACCATCCTTTTTTCCGGTCTGTCGGGCCATTATATTGAAAAATTGTTGAAAATTGCGAGGGAAAAAGAATTTAATAAAAACGAATTGATTTTTTCCGAAGGAGATAATGGAGACGGCTTTTATATAAATGTTGAGGGGCGGGTCAAGATTTTTAAACTTTCGCTGGAAGGTAAAGAACAAATCCTGCATATATTTGATCCGGGTGAGCCGTATGGCGAAGTACCGGTGTTTTCCGGGAAAACATTTCCCGCCAATGCCGAAGCAATCAGTAAGTGCCGATCATTGTTTTTCCCACGTAAATCTATTGTGAACCTGATTTCGAAAAATCCGTCTATTGCTCTGAACATTCTGGCCGTTTTGTCATTAAGGCTGCGCCAGTTTACCGTTCAGGTTGAAAATTTGTCCCTAAAAGAAGTCCCCGGCAGACTTGCTGCCCATCTGCTCATGCTTTCCATTGAACAGGAAAAAACAGATATCATCCATTTAAGTATTTCCAAAACCCAGCTTGCGAGCCTGCTTGGAACAATCCCCGAGACACTTTCAAGAATTTTAAGTAAAATGGCTGGCCAGGGTTTAATTGATGTTCAGGGCAGAAAGATTAAATTGTTGGATATGGACAGGCTGGAAACGCTTGCCCAGACGGGAAAGGTCACAGATATTGTGAAAATATAAATTTTTTTAATGAAGATTTTGACAAATAGATGATTTTTGACTATAGCCTTTTTCATATGACCGGATCAGAAATCTTAAGAATAAGACAAACAATATCAATAATTAAAACCCAACAACTATTATCAAGTCATCTGCAATGCACTATAAATTTATATAATTATGCCTGAAAAAAAATTTAAACAAATATTGGCCAATGAAAAGAACCTGGTACGGATTCTTGATAATTTAAAAGAGGGTATTATTGCCCATGATTTAAATCGTCGCATATTTTTTTTCAACCGGGAAGCTGAAAGAATCTCCGGTTACAGCCGTTCTGAAGTTTTAAACAACGATTGTCATAAGGCTTTTGGTGAGCCTTTTTGTGGTGAGCGTTGCTTGTTTCAGGGCGACAATACATGTGTGCCGGATAAGGCTGAGTACCCGGTAAACTTAGTTACAAAAGACGGTGAAACACGAAATGTTGAAATGTCGGTATCAAAGATGCGTGATGAAGGAGGTAGCGTTTTTGGCGTGATCGCCTTTATTAAAGATATTACCGATATTGTGCAGTTTCGTTTAAGGACCGGTGAGTTAACCGGGTATTCAAACATCGTCGGTCGTGACCGAAAAATGCTTCAGATATTTCAGCAGATTCGGGATTTGGCTGGATATGACTATCCGGTTCATATTTCCGGAGAGACCGGGACCGGCAAGGAACTTGTCGCAGAAGCGGTTCATGCTGCCAGCCGACGATCGGGTGCGCCGTTTGTTCCCATCAATTGCGGTGCCTTACCCGAAGGATTGATTGAAAGTGAGCTTTTCGGTCATGTGAAGGGGGCCTTTACCGGGGCTATACGGGACAAAAAAGGACGTTTTGGATTGGCGGACAGTGGGACGGTTCTGCTGGATGAAGTTTCAGAACTCTCTAAGGAAATACAGGTGAAGCTGCTTCGGTTCCTGCAGACCGGTAAATATGAAAAAGTGGGCGGCGAGCAGACGGTATCCGTAAATGTTCGGATTATCAGTGCGACAAATTCGGATTTAAAGAAAGAAGTTAAAAATAAAAATTTCCGTGAAGATCTCTATTATCGATTAAATGTAATTCCAATTCATCTTCCTCCCCTCCGGGAACGAAAAAATGATATTCCTCTTTTGGTCGATTATTTTTTAAAGCAGTTTAACGGGGGCAGTGAGGGGAAAAATGTCCTGATCAGCAGTGACGCCATTTCACTGATGATCGATTACGCATGGCCGGGAAATGTCCGACAGCTTCAAAATGCGCTTCAGTATGCGATTGTCAAACGCAGCGGAAATTATATCCGTCCGGAAGACCTTCCGATGGAATTGTCTGAGTTGCAGATCAATAAACACCGTCGCGGCCCGTCGAAAAAACTGAATTTGGAATCGGTGCAGGCCGCTCTTGAAAAAACCGGTTACAATAAGGCCAAGGCGGCTCGGCTGCTTGGCGTTGGTCGTGCCACGCTATATCGATTTTTAAATGAGTATCCGGATGTCGTCTCCGAATCCCTTGAAAAGGTTTGATCATAATTGACAAACTCGTAAAAAGTCGGATTTCGATGGCAAAGAAAAAAGTGCCACCAAATCATAAGATTGGCGAGGCGTGCAAATCCTGAGTGATGATTCGTACTTAGCGTACTATGAAGAAACGAAGAATGCAGCGCAACAAAGAATTTGGACTTTTTACGAAGCCATCATAATTGAAAGGGGACCTGATTGCGTAGCCGTATCTTTCTTTGTTTTAAATCAATGTCAACATCGTATACCATGATTTCAACGCCATTTTGATGTGCTTTTCGAAGTTCTTTACCGTATGCCGGGTCAATGTGATCTGCGGGTTTGAAGATTTTTGCATCCATGCGATTGACAAGAAAGAACATCACCGCCCGGCAACCTGAAGCCGCCAGCCGCTGGAGCTCGATAAGATGGTTTCGGCCGCGTAGCGTTACTGCGTCCGGAAAACAGGCAGTCCCGTCCTCCACCAGCGAACAGTTCTTAATTTCAATATAACACGGATCAGTGCTATTTTTCAAAACCATCAGGTCCAGGCGGTGTTTATTACCGACGTTTACTTCTGACCGGACTTCATCATATTCGGCAAATGCTTCCAGTTTGCCGGATTTGATTGAATGATACACCAGTCGATTTGGCATCAACGTATTGACGCCCACCAGCGATGTCGGCATTTCAATAAATTCCCAGCTATATTTGTATTTCCGTTTCGGATTATCATGAAATGAAAGATATACTTTTCTTCCCGGTTCCGAACAGGCTTTCATCGTCCCAGTGTTCGGGCAGTGGGCAGTTATTATTTCACCGGTTTCAAGTTCCACATCTGCCAGAAAACGTTTATACCGTTTGAACAGTTTGCCAGATATCAAGTCAGGTAAAATCAAGCCATTTGAATAGGTCCCACGCATATCATCCTTATTTTATGCTGTCTGAATTTTTTTTTGTCGGAAATGATGAGAAGTACCCCTGTCTGATTGCCAGGGCGCTCTCTTTCGTATTTTATGAAACAGTTGTGTCCCATAAAACATTTTGAAACGGTTGGCAGAATATTTTTTATTTTATTTCAATAGGTTGTACTTTTTTAAGCTTCTTTTTCCCTTCAAAAGAATGAATTATTGTATCACAAACTTTTTTAAGAACATACTGTTTAAAATTATTTGCGCATTATTACAAAGAGAAATCAAGATTATGAAATTGAAATTCCATGTGAATAACGCGACCGCTCTCCAGAAACAATTTGCTATAATATGAAGGGAATAAAGCAATATTAAATTAATAATAGACGAAAAGGACTAACAACTCATTCGGAATTTTATTTTTAATTTCATCTTTTGGCATGTAATTTGATACGATACATTCCATTACTAAATTTAATTGGAGATTCAATACCCATTGAAAGCCTGCAATCAAAATATCCGAAAAACCTTAAAACTCGTTGAAAAAATGATAGAACTTGCCAACCTGGGCGATGAAGATCGTGAAGACGTGGGATGCGGGATTCTATATGGTATTTTACGAGATTCTGCGTATCGGATTAAAAAAATCGCTGAAGATGAAAAAAATACTCACATGGATAATGGAAAGTGGGATTAGTCCCTGACTTTCTTTTTTTTATATGGTAGAATTTGTCTAAATATTTTAAAATTAAAAATTAGTTAAAATTATGAGGAGGAAGAGTATGAGTAGTCTTAAGGGAACCCGGACCGAACAAAATTTATTAAAAGCATTTGCCGGAGAATCACAGGCAAGGAACCGTTATACGTATTTTGCGAGTAAAGCCAAAAAAGAAGGCTATGTCCAAATATCGGCCATTTTTGAAGAAACAGCATCTCAGGAAAAAGAACATGCCAAGCGGTTTTTTAATTTTCTGGAAGGTGGTGAACTTGAAATCACTGCTGCATTCCCGGCTGGTATCGTCGGAACAACCCTGGAGAACCTGAAGGCCGCTGCTGAAGGTGAAAATTGTGAATATACCGAATTGTATCCCGGTTTTGCGAAAGTCGCCAGAGACGAGGGGTTTGAAGCGATTGCCATGGTGTTTGAAGCGATCTGTGTTGCTGAAAAACAGCATGAAAAAAGGTATCTTGATCTTGCCGCAAACATAGATGCAGACAAGGTATTTAAAAAAAGCACCTCAGTGGTCTGGCGCTGCCGGAACTGCGGTTATCTCCATGAAGGCGACGAAGCGCCTCAAATGTGTCCTGCCTGTGCACATCCGCAGGCTCATTTTGAACTATTGGGCGAAAATTATTAATTTTTTTTTGCCATCGGTATTTAAGTATTCGTGGACGGCGGCAATATCCAAAAGCCGCCGTGCAGATTGTTTTTAACTTTATTCGGTTTAAATTTATTTAATGGAGGAATCCGGATGGCCTTTGATTTTAATGCAAAAGATATTTTTGAAATGGCAAAACAGATTGAAAGAAACGGCGTCATATTTTATGAGGCAGCTGCAAAGGCTGTTAGCAATGATGATGAAAGAAAAATGTTACTGAACCTCGCCAAAATGGAACTCATGCACGAACAGACTTTTGCTGATATGGAAAAAGAACTGACCGAAGTAGAGTCGGCAGAAATAATCTTTGATCCGGATAACATGGCAGCGCTCTATATCAAGGCACTGGTCGATACCAAGGTTTTTTTTGAAAAACAGATTGATACAACATCGATGAAAGAAATATTAAAGGAAGCCATTGTTGCGGAAAAAGACACCATTGTTTTTTATTTGGGGATGAAGGATCTGGTGCCTGGAAAATTGGGCAGCAAACGAATTGATGATATTATCAGTGAGGAAATGTCTCATATCCGGATTCTTGCTAAAGAATTAATGGCGTATAAATAAGCTATATTACTTTAAACTATTACAAAGGAGGATGTAAAATGGCACAACGTCTTGAAGTGTATAAATGTGATCTTTGCGGCAATATTGTTGAAGTATTATTCGGTAGCGACGGTCAACTGGTCTGTTGCGATCAGCCCATGACCCTGCTTTCGGAGAATACCGTTGATGCGGCAAAAGAAAAACATGTTCCGGTTATTGAAAAGATCGATGGCGGTGTCAAGGTCAAAGTCGGTGGCGTTGCCCATCCGATGGAAGAAAAACATTTTATCCAGTGGATTGAAATTATCGCTGACGGTAAGTCCTATAAACAGTTTTTAAACCCCGGAGACGCACCTGAAGCGGAATTTAAAGTGACCGCAGACAAGATTGTCGCCCGTGAATA
>CAZQLG010000162.1:0-6466 GCA_964594105.1 uncultured Desulfococcus sp.
AAAAAAGGTCCACCAATCTCATAAAACTGGTGAGGCGCGCAAAGCATGAGTGATGATTCGTACTTAGCGTACTATGAAGGAGCGAGGGGTGCAGCGCAACAAAGAATTTGGACTTCCAAATAACTCATTCATAAACACTTGAAACGATGGACAAGTTATTTTTTTAAACAGTGGTGATGCGTCACCATGAAAAGCTTTTTACGAAGCCATCAAAATTAAATAAGAAATGATTGTTCTTATATCACCGTAAAGGAGAGTTTGATATGGCAGATTCTGATGTAAAAATATACTCATTAAGCACCTGTGGGCATTGTAAAGCCACCAAACGTTTTTTGAGTGACTGTGATGTCGTTTATGATTTTGTGGATGTGGATATTCTTGAAGGGGAAGAACGCAAGGCGATTCTGGAAGATGTGAAGCAGCTGAACCCGAAATGTTCTTTTCCGACCATTAAAATTGGCGATAAAGTTATCGTTGGCTTCAAGGAAGATGAAATAAAGGAGGCGCTGGGGCTATAATGAAGGTTGAACAATTATATGAACAATTAAAAAGAATCCAGGAACCCCGGGGGTTTTTTTTCAACAAAGACAAAAAACTGGTCTTTGAGCTGCTGGAAGGACTGATCGCGAATAAAGAGCGCTATGGCTATATGGCATGTCCCTGCCGACTGGCATCCAGCGATAAAGATCATGATAAGGACATAGTCTGTCCGTGTGTTTACAGAGCCCCGGATGTTTCGGAATTCGGAAGCTGTTATTGCAATTTGTATGTTGCAGCGGAATGGAATGAAGGGAAAACCGAGAAACAATATGTCCCGGAAAGACGTCCACCTGAAAAATTGTTCTTATAGAAGAGAGAACATATGATATCGAACGAGCATCCGATCCTGAAATCTGTGGATATTGGGGATGCGGAAATCCCCTGTTTGTTTTATGACGGTGCCGGTCCGACGATTGTTTTTTTGCATGCCACGGGTTTTTTGCCCTGGTTATGGCATCCCATCGCAAGAAAACTGGCCGGCCGGTATAAAATCATTGCGCCCTATTTTTGCGATCATCGGGACGTTGATCCGGACAACGGGGGATTTAACTGGCGGGTTCTGGCCGAAGATTTAACCCGATTATGTCAAAAGCTGGATTTAAACTCACCCTACATGGTCGGCCACTCCATGGGCGGTGCCATTATGGCGATTGCCGCAGGGAAGCTTAAACAGTCTGTTGAAAAATTAATGTTGATCGAGCCGATTTTTCTGCCTCGAAACTTTTACCAGATGACAATGAACGTTAAAGACCATCCATTGGCCGGGAAATCAATTAATCGACGGAATAATTGGGCGGGCGGTAAAGAGGCAAAAGATTATTTAAAGTCAAAAAGAATTTTTCAATCCTGGGATGATGAAATGTTGGATTTATATATTCAATATGGAATGAAGGCATCTGATTCCGGCGGGCTTGAACTGGCATGTCATCCTCAAAAAGAAGCGGCCCTGTTTATGGGCAGCATGGGATATGATCCCTGGCCGATATTGAGTGACGTCACCTGTCCGGTCAGGGTTCTTGAAGGCGAGTTTACTGAAAATAAAGCCTTTATCGATTATCCCGGCATTGCGAAGAAATTTCCGGATGGCAGTTACCAAATGGTAAAAGATGCCGGTCATCTGATTCCCATGGAAAAGCCCAAAGAGACCGCAATGATTGTCCGTGATTTTTTTGAAGAGTAGTTTGTACGGTTATGTCTGGCGGGTTGCAGGTATAAGGTAAAAAAACGCGTCCTGTCTTAACCTTCAGCCTTATACCTTCAGCCTTATACCTTTAACCTCAACCAGAATGGTTGTTGACATGAACGAAAAAACTGTAAAAGAGAGCCGCGTGATTGTTTCTCAGGTCATGCAGCCGGCGGATGCAAATCCTGCCGGCAATGTCCATGGCGGCACCATCATGAAATTGATCGATAATGCCGCAGGCGTGGTTGCGTTCAGGCATTCGCGTTGCAACTCGGTTACCGCGTCAGTGGATCAGATTGATTTTCATTATCCGGCATTTATCGGTGACCTTCTGATTATTAAAGCCTGTTTGAACCTGGTGGGAAAAACATCCATGGAGATCGGTGCCCGGGTGGAATCGGAAAATCTGTTAACCGGCAAAACCCGCCATATTGGTTCTGCTTATTTGACGTTTGTTTCATTAGACGATAATTTAAAGCCGATAGTGATTCCCGGTTTAATTTTTGAAACGGATAAGGAAAAGAAGCGAAACCAGGATGCCCAGGCCCGACGAAAAATTCGCCTGGCAGAAAAATATAAGAAATAGGAAAGGAAAAGAAATGGAAAACACATCAATTGTGTATATGACAGTGGGGAGTAAGGCTGAAGCCGTGGCGATCGGAAACGAACTAGTCAGCCATCGCCTGGCAGCCTGTGTGAATATTATCGATCAGATGAACTCTATTTATCGCTGGGATGGCGAACTTCAGTATGACACAGAAGTTGTCATGATTGCCAAAACAACATCATCAAACGTCCCGGAACTGATAGAGATTGTTAAGGCCAATCACAGCTATGAATGTCCTTGTATTGTCAGTGTTCCCATAAGCGGCGGCAACCCGGAGTTTTTGAACTGGATTGCAGAGGAAGTAAAAAAATAATCAGGAGCAATTTATTCCTCTTATCCGCATATTTACGATGCCCGGTGGGTTTTTTTAAAGAAACGCTTTATATCGATTTTTTTTATGCCTGATTTTATTAGCAAAGCCTGATTATATATGAACCAATGCTTATACCTGAAAAGTTAGTGTTAATTGATTTTTCAGTTTTTTTTATTAAATTTTCTTGCACAGTTAAAATAATGGGATTAAATTTTTTCTTTTATAAATGCTTCTAACCCAAAGATATTTTAAGGAGTGAAAATATGTCTGATAATATAGTAATAATCGGTGCCGTTGCAGTCGGTCCGAAAGCCGGATGCCGTTTTAAAAGGCTTCGGCAGGATGGAAATGTGACATTAATTGATCAGGATGAAATTATTTCATACGGCGGATGCGGAATCCCTTATTTTGTATCCGGAGATGTGAGTGATGAATCAGAACTCCGGTCTACTAGTTTTCATATGGTCAGAGATGAAACTTTTTTTCAAGATGATAAAGGGTTAACCGCTTTGCCTGGCACCAAAGCGTTAAAAATCAACCGGGAAAATAAAACGGTTCAGGTCCGGGAGAAAGCCGGCAATGAAAAGGACTTACCCTATGATAAGCTGGTTATCGGTGTCGGTACAAAACCAAGAGAACTTAATATCCCCGGTACGTCACTAAAAAACGTGTTCCGGGTCGGAAACATGCATGATGCCATACAGATTCAACAGATGTTGACCGACGGACAAGTGGAGAAAGCCGTTGTGATTGGCGCCGGGTTTATCGGCATTGAAATGGCCGAAGCCCTGGCAGACATGTGGCAGATTGACACTACCGTGGTTGAATACTGCGACCAGATCATGCCCGGGTTTGTGAGCAAGAATTTTTCCATCATGGCGCAACGGACCATGGAAGAAGAGGGGGTCAAATTCTATCTGGGAGAATCTGTAGAAGCTATTGACGGGGATGATGCGGTTCAGTCGGTTAAGACCAATAAGCGCACACTGGATGCTGACATGGTCATTCTGGCGGTAGGGGTTGCCCCGAATACTGATATTGCCAAGGAAGCTGGTCTTGAGATAGCTCCCGGCGGATTTATTAAAGTAAATGATAAAATGCAGACATCTGATCCGGATATATATGCTGGCGGTGACTGCGTTGAAATTAAAAACCTGATAACAGGAAAGCCAGGATATTTCCCATTAGGCTCCTTGGCTAACCGCCAGGGCCG
Organism: uncultured Desulfococcus sp.; assembly: GCA_964594105.1. Classification (GTDB taxonomy): domain Bacteria; phylum Desulfobacterota; class Desulfobacteria; order Desulfobacterales; family Desulfosalsimonadaceae; genus SURF-3. The sequence continues at coordinate 3,857 of CAZQLG010000162.1, forward strand.
GGTGATCGGAACCAATCTGGCCGGCGGTAATGCAACATTTAAAGGGGCGGTAGGAAGTTTTGTCGTAAAAACATTTGATATGGCTCTGGCAGGTGCGGGGTTATCGATTGAAACTGCCCGAAAAGGGGGTTTTGATGCGATCAGTGTGCAGGTGTCACAGTTTGACAGGGCACACTTTTACCCTGAAAAAGAAGTCATTTACCTGGAACTGGTGGTGGATCAGAAAACGCGAAGGGTTTTAGGCATCCAGGGATTCGGTGGCGTCGGTAGTGGCATGTTTGCCAGGATCAATGCGGTTGCAGCAATCCTTCAGTATGAGCCCACTGTTGATGCCGTCAGCAACCTTGAGCTTGCTTATGCTCCGCCATTTGCATCTGCAATGGATGTTGTCAATGCTTTGGGAAATGCCACGGAAAATTATTTAGATGGCAGTTATGTACCCATGGAACAGGATGAATTTGAAACAAACTGGAATAACCTGAATGATAGTGACTGTTTTTTCCTGGACTGCCGGGCATATGGGGATGCCAGTGTTTTTGAAAAAAAATATCCTGAGATCTGGAAAAGCATACCCCACAATGAACTACTAAAACGCTTGGATGAAGTCCCAAAAGACAAAAAGCTGGTTTTGGTTTGTAACACCGGGGTCCGCTCCTATGAGGCTCAGATCAACCTCAAAGCAAAGGGCTTTGATAATACCGTGAGTATCGGTGCGGGTGTGGCTTCCTTAAAACAATTCGGGATCGATTTTGATTTGGATAATTAAAAGGCCCGGGCTGGTTTCCGGGCCAGCAGGCAGGCCCATCCATGATTATGGGGTTGGCCGTGGGAAAGGTCCGGTTCAATCCCTTCATAATAGTGAAGAATATTAAAATCGTTAAAATGCGATTTGAGTTCATTTGATTTAAAATAATATTCCATGCATTCTGCAGTATCACTGATGTTTGCAGAGTTTATTTCAGAAGCAGCAGTCAGTCTTGTGATGTAACCGGCGTCGGATACGGTAAACACATTGGCATAAAGTGTCCCCTCAGGTTTCAGCGCCTTTTTAATGCCATTGATGGTCTTGTGCCGCAATTCGCGGCAAAGATGATCAAGAATTGTTGCAGCAATAATAATATCAAATTTATCTTTTTCAAAAACAAAGTCTTTGATATCAATAACTTCAGCAGAAATGGGCAGTTGGTGAATCTCAGCCATTTTTTTCAGTTTTTCAATTCCTGCACTTGACCGGTCAACGGCAAGCATGTTGCATCCTTTCTTCGCCATGAACAGGGAGTATCTGCCTTCTCCGCACCCAAGATCAAGGGCTGTCTGACCGGTAATTTTTTTTTCTTTTAAATAGTTCGTAAACTCTTTTCGAAGTTCAAAACCATAATAACTGTCATTGGCGCCATAGACGGAATTAAACTTTTTGATATAGGCCTCTTTCATCGGTTTTCCTGGTATTTGAAAGATTCATGGACTGATAAGTGACTTCTCAATATGTCCGAGCATTAACTATTGACATAGAATATGTAATTGTTTAATTTGTCAATGTTTACGCCTCAAATTTGGATCTTTTTTCTTTGCCATCGAAATCCGATTTTTTACGAGTTTGTCAACGGTTGACTTCACACAGGTTGGGTCGCGTGTACCAAAAGCCAACATACCCGTGCGGACGCTACCCCACGTTCGAGAAATCGATGGTTTTCGTTTCCTATTATCTAAATAAACGTTAATTGAAATAAGGGCTTATGAACATACAGAATTTGATATTACCAACAATCGTTGCCTCTGTGGAAGCGGGTTTTGCTATTTTGGAAGTATATAGCCAGGATTTTGCTGTTGAGGAAAAAGAAGATAAATCCCCCCTGACGCTTGCGGATAAAAGATCACACGAGATTATTCTGTCCCATTTAACACCGTTTGATATTCCCGTATTGAGCGAAGAGGGTAAAAGCATTGATTACCTTGTGAGAAAGCAGTGGAATTATTTATGGATTGTTGATCCGCTGGACGGAACCAAGGAGTTTATCAAAAGAAATGATGAGTTCACGGTCAATATTGCACTGGTGAAAGAAAACAAACCGATCATGGGTGTTATCTACGTGCCGGTACTCAAGCAGCTGTATTTTGCTGCCAAAGATTTTGGGGCTTATCTTATGGTATTGGATTCGGGATTTGATTTAAAGGATTGTTCACTGGAGCGATTGGTAAAAAAATCTATTCCTGTTGATGCCCACGCCGTTAAACCACGTCCGTTTACCATTGTTGGCAGCCGGTCCCATGCGACCCGGGAACTTGAAGAATATGTGGAACAGAAAAGAAAAGAACATGACGGTGTTGATTTTATTTCCGCCGGCAGTTCATTGAAATTATGCCGGGTGGCAGAAGGCAGCGCAGATGTATATCCAAGACTGGGACCTACCATGGAATGGGACACTGCCGCCGGGCATGTAATTGCCGAATGCGCCGGTGCATCAGTCTTCAGGGCGGACAATGGCGAGCCCTTATTGTATAATAAAGAAAATTTATTAAACCCATGGTTCTTTGTGTCTAACGGCAAACATTGATGGCGTCGTAAAAAGTCCCATCTACTGCGTTGTAGCGGTTTTTCAGATTTTCAAT
>CAZQLG010000163.1:0-6442 GCA_964594105.1 uncultured Desulfococcus sp.
AACTGGGAGAAACCACCTGATAAGCGCTAATTAAATAGAAAAGCCCCCCAAAAATTGTCTGATTTCAGAGGGGCTTTTTTATTTTTATATCTCAAATTCGAGATGAACACATTGATTTAATGGATCATTCCTCAATAGCATCTTTTAATTTTTTTCCGGGTTTAAATTTTACTGAGTTTTGCGCAGGTATGGTTATCTCCTCCCCAGTTGACGGATTTCGGCCTTTTCGTTCCTTCCGGTGGACTGTTGAAAATGAACCGAATCCTGTAAGCTGGATTTTACCATTCTCTGATTGTAAGGAAGTCTGAATCCCTTCAATCAGGGAATTTAATGCAATTAACGCTTTTTCCTTTGAGATTTCAGCTTCTTTTGCCATGTGATCGATCAGTTCTGTCTTGGTCATCGTCATCTCCTTTTAAATCTGTTTAAATCTTATGTTTCTCATTGGTGACAATACATTGCTTTTCCCGGATTGTTTCCATTTTTTTGTTTAATTCGCAATACAAATGCTGAATGATTTCGAAAAAAATTTACTTTCAAATGCTCTTTCAATCGGATAACATAAAAGTCATCAGTTATACGAGGGGCTTATATTTTGAATAAATATTTTCCAAATTCTGAATTCAAAACCAAAGGATTTGCTTATGCCAATTAACACACTGATGAAAAAAACTGAAAAATTTGAAATCGAAAGGTATCAAAAACCCAAAGACCGGAAAATGCTGGTTGAAACGCATATCCCCTATTCCGGTTCCCCCAAGCGACACCCCTATGATTCCGACAAAATGATTCTGGTGGTTGATCCGTACTATACCAGCACGTTTTATTATGAATTTAACAAATCAGACATTTCATTTATTGAGGAACTGCCAAATCTGGTCAATTTGGAAGGTGAAATCTTTACCATTGTCAGAATATGGGTCAAAAAAATGAGCATTGCGGTACGCTGCACACCGTTTATTGTCGGCGATATTCAGGGGTGATGGCTTTGAAAAAAAGCCCGATATGACGTCGCACCCTTTTGAGCCAACACATTCATCGGTACCATGAAAATCCACGTAAACGACACGCCTTGCATCGCTGTCGTATATCTCAAACATTGGCAATAAAATAAAATATGACCGATTTAATAATAATATTTGGCGCGCTTACTCTGCTGGCTGGAATGATAATCCTCATAAATCCGGAAGTTATATTCGGATACCTGAGAAATAATATTGATACGCTGGCAATACATATTATAGCGGTTGTGGTGAGACTGATTATTGGCGTTTTATTACTAAATCAATCCAGTCTATCCAAGTTTCCATTAGTAATTGAAATTCTTGGATGGCTCTCTATTATTGCTGCTTTATCTTTAGCTGTAATGGGACGCCACAACTTTCACCGGTTAATGTCATGGGCGCTAACTTTCTTAAAACCTTATGGTCGTGTTGCCGGTATCTTCGCAACAGTATTCGGTGGGTTTCTTATTTATAATTTCGTTTAGAATTTTAACACCGCATCGGCGTGGTGTTTACGTGGTGTGAAATTTGAGAGTACGACCCTGTTTCCAAATGGCATTTTCGCGTTTAATATCCGTATCAAAGATTCTTTCCCTAGCAATGTCAGAGAACTTGAGCATATGATCCAGCGCACCCTGACCCTGTCTTGCGGATCGGTCATCCGGGCCGGTGATTTGCCTGCAGAGATTCGGTTTCATCAGGCGATCAAGCAGGAGGGAAGTCTTGCCAAACGCATGGAAGCGGTTGAGCGGGAAATGATGATTGCAGCCCTTGAAAAACATGACTGGATACAGACCCGGGCGGCAGACACTTTGGAGATCATTGAACGGATGCTGCATTACAAAATGAAAAAATATCGTATCAAAAACCAAAAGAAACGATAAAAAGAGAACCCCAGGGGTTTTGGATCATTATGCCTGCTTCTGCATCCCAGGTCTGTATCATCGTGATCTCACGCTTACTGCGCTTAATGTGCCAAATTGCAAAGTTTTTTCTTTTTCTTCTTTATTTGCGCCTTTGCGTCTTTATGTGAGAACTTCTGCATTCAGGCCTTTTTAATCGGCAGGTATAGACTAATCGTACATCCTGCCCCTTTGTTGTTTTTGGCTTCCATCTTTCCGGCCATGGCTTTGACAAACTTATACACAAGCGCCAGTCCGATACCGGTGCCGCCAGTGATCCGGGTCAGTTCATTGTCCACCCGAAAGAAAATATCAAATACTTTTTTTAAGGCATGTTTTGGAATACCCGGCCCGGTATCGAAAAAATTAATTTTTATCACCCCGTCTTCCGGTTTCAGCGAAAGAAGAATATTTTTTTCTGAGTATGCGGATGCGCTTAAACATGCACGAATGAGAGCTGACGGTATATTAAAAAGCTGAAACAGAATCAGAGGAATGGACTCGGCATCCCCCATTTCAATATCTGCCGTTGCGAGGCGAGTTGACGCGCTGCCATCCTTCAATAGAGAGCGCATTGGTGTGCATTTTTATGTTGAGTTTTTATCACATATCATGAAATTATATGTCGGTCGTTTATTTTCAGTCCTCACGGAATTATGCTTTTAAAAGGAGAAGACGTTTACATGATAAAACGCTTTATTGAAGGATATAAGGGAAAAACATTTGACATCATTGTCATTGGAGGGGGGATTACCGGAGCGGCGGTTGCGTATGATGCGGCCAGCAGAGGCCTCAGTGTTGCCCTGGTCGAAAAAAAAGATTACGGATGGGCCACTTCTGCGGCCACATCAAAGCTCATCCATGGCGGTCTGCGATATCTTCAGAATGTCGAGCTCTCGCTTGTCAGGGAGTCTTTGCGGGAACGTCTGGTTATGGAAAATATTGCACCGAATCTTGTATACCCGATTCAATTTCTGGTCCCCGGATACAGGGATTTGAAACGCAATAAATGGATACTCCGAGCCGGTCTGACACTCTATGATATTCTTTCCTATGACCGGAACAAAACCTGGGATAAAAACAAGAATATGCCACACCATAGCTGGCTGTCAAAATCAAAAATTATGGAATTAGAACCGGAAGTCAGACCCAATCAAATGACCGGCGGATCCATTTACTATGATTGCCAGAGCATTTTTCCGGAAAGATTGACCCTTGCATTTATTAAATCTGCTGCCCGGCATGGTGCTGAAACATCAAATTATACAAAAGTAGTTGATTTCTTATTTTCAAATGACCGAAAGGTTAAAGGTGTCCGGGTCAAAGACACATTAACCGGGAACACGGTGGATGTGAAAGGCGCTCTTGTGATTAACTGCGCGGGCCCATGGGCGGATATTGTCTTAAACCTTGCAGATAAATCAGGAAATTCAAAACACCAGATTAAACGATCTGAAGGGATTCACCTTTTGACCAAAAAATTTAAAACCCAACACGCGGTGGTAATGTGGACGCCTTCTGGACGGCATTTTTTTACAATTCCCTGGCGGGGATATCAATTAATCGGGACAACCGACAAAGATTATGAAGGAAACCCGGATAATTACACCGTCACCAAACAAAGCATTGAAGGTCTAATTAAGGATATCAATGACGCCATTGGCGATGGCAACTTCAAATATGACGATGTTGTGCATGCCTGGGGCGGGCTTCGACCGCTGGTCGACGATCAGACCGAGGGTACCTATGAATCTTCCCGTAAATATGAAATATACGATAACGCGTCAGACGGCTTGGACGGGTTAATTACCGTGGAAGGCGGAAAATACACTACCAGCCGCCACCTGGCGGAAAGTGTTATGGAAATGGTTGAAAAAAAATTAAACCGTGAGCCAAAAGATGCCATCACAGACAAAACCTTTTTGGCCGGGTGTGAAATAAAAGACATGAATACGTTTATAGTGAATTTAAAAAAAGAGCTCACTGATTTCAAACCAATAACCATTGATTTTCTGGCCAGAAATTACGGCTCGGAAAGCACGGCTGTTTTTGAACTGGCAAAAAAGGACCCGGCGCTTTCTGAAGTTATATGTGAAGACGGCCAGATTTTGGCATCCATCGTTTATGCCGTTCAAAACGAATCGGCAAAAACGCTGGATGACATTCTTATGCGCAGAACCGGTATCGGCAATATTGGTCATCCCGGTAAAAAAATTCTTGAAAAAATTGCCATTGTTGCGGCAAAAGAACTCAACTGGGATGACGCACAGATCAAACAAGAAATCGACATGGCGGATGCGTCTTTGCGTCTGCCAACAAAATAACCAGCATTAATTCAACTCATAAAAAACAAAACAGCGGTTAAGATTGATGGCGTCGTTTTCCCTACACCAGATTAAATCTGACGCCGCAGATGATGACTTGAGAATCAAATGTTTTTAGCCCCCGGGCCTGGGCGGACGCCAACAGCTTTTGACGATTTTCACCTTTTAAATCAACAGCACCCAAACCTTCACCTCGCCCATCTTCTGGTGTGACGAAACGGATTACGGCGTTGTTCAGAGATAATTCCGGATTACCGTGCTTATTATTGGTTACCTGGATATTCAGGATTTCACCCCACCGCTGTGCTAAAAGAATCGGTTCTTCAGCTTGCAGCTCAACCGCAGCGATGGCTGAGACCACATTCCTGTTTACATATTCTTTCCACCGATTCCCGCCTGCATTGTACCAATATCCATTGTGTTCGTTTTGAGCGTCCCAGTCAATTTGGAGAAAACTGCCGCCTGTATCAGCTGGATGGAGCTGAATAAAATGATAGGTCTCAAGGGTCCCTTCAAAAGCGACTCGGATTCCCACCTCCTTAGCCCGTGTCAATGAAGATGATTGTATCTCTTCGCTGTCCGCCTGCAAAAGCACCATATAACCACCATTACCTCCACGGCGGTCTAAATACCGTCCGGCTGGGGTGTTGTCTCGAATTGGCGCCACAATCTCAATAAAATCCGTACCAATGGGTAGAAGGCCGTTTTCCAAACCAAAGAAATCGACTTGTGGATCAGAATAACATTTCTCGATTTCAAAAATGTGGGAAAAATCCTCGATAATCGGTTGAAGCGTATCCGCAACCAAACAAATTTGGCGTATTGTAAACGACATGATCACCCCCTTAATACAGATCTTGTAATGACATCAGGTTTCAAGAGCCAGCTTACCTGCTTTGATATGTACAGCGGTCCGAACAAGCTTTTTGACAGCGATATCCATCATCACCGCTCCTGCCAAATCTTCTTTGACGCCAAACCGGGTTTCTCGTATGGGTACGCCGAGGCCATCCCTGGTTGAAACCGCTGCAGATCCATAGCTGACAACATTGAGCCCCAGGGCCGAAAGCGAAGTCCGCATCAATTCAAGTGCGGTATCCTGCCCGGCATTCCGAAAAAAACCGATCGTCATCGCAAAGGCTACTTTATCCTGCAAGCGAAAATCATGAACAAAGGTCCGGCTGCGATCAATAAACGTTTTTACCTGCCCCGGAATTGACGCAATATAAACCGGTGCCATGAGTATGATCGCGTCGGCCTCAAGCATTTTTTGATGAAGTTCATCTAATCCATCTTTAATCGAGCAGTTATATCCCTCTATCGGGACAGGAGACACATCAAAACCAACTTCTGCCTGAATTTTATGGATGTTACGCATACATTTCTCACATCCAATACAAAACTTAAGCTTGTAGTCACGAAGATGAGCGAGTTCTGTCGTTGCCTGCCCGGTTGCTTCTGCCAGTTTAAGCGCCGCTTCAAGCTGATATTGGCAGTTTCCATTCTTTATCGGGGTTCCGGCTATTCCAAGGACCTTGACCTTTACATCTTTTATCTCCATTTTTAACTCCTAAACTGCTTAAATCTCACCTGATTCCTGCGGACAACTCGGGCAGTCTGTTTGGCCTTCGATATGCGGTTTGATATCTAAAATCGGGGTGCCGTCTAACATATCCGCATGTTTCACAGTAATCATATTGGCCTCGATTTTCAATACCTTCAGCACCGACAAACCGATGGGATTCGGCCGAAACGGCGAACAAATACTAAAAACGCCCATGGGTTTTTCTTTATTTGGCGGCGTCTGGCACAGAAATCCGGGATCAAATTTTTTGCTTTGGTGAAAATTAAAAAGTACGATGATTTTTTCTCCAGCAGCAATATCTTTCAAGCCGGGTTCATATATTCTTTCGATTTCAATCGTTCCGATAACTTCTGACACACTCCAGTGTCTGGGAATGTTTTTCTCTTGCGTATGAAATACCCCGATGGGTTTCATTTCAATTTTCATGGCTGAATCTCTCCTAATTTTTCTATAATTTTTCCATCCGTGCAACTGCTTCTATATGAAAGGTATGGGGAAACATATCCACCGGCTGAATCTCAGCCACCCGGTAAGCGTCTTTCATCAATCCCGCATCTCTGGCAAGGGTTGCTGGATTGCAGGAAACATAGACAATCTTCTCTGGTGCCAGCTTCAAAACCTGCTTGA
>CAZQLG010000164.1:0-2656 GCA_964594105.1 uncultured Desulfococcus sp.
CTCCAGATAAAAAAGCTAAAATAAAAATCAATTCCGCATACTGGTCACCGGCGCCGGCATGCGACCGCCCCTTTTTAAAAAATCCTTTGCGGAAAACGGGTTGACCGCCATTACCGGTGCGGTGCCTAATAGTCCGCCGAATTTTACCAAGCTTCCGGCTTTTTTCCCGGGTACCGGAATCACCCGGACCGCTGTGGTTTTATTGTTAATAATGCCAATGGCCAGTTCATCGGCAATGATCGCATTAATGGTTTCTTCCGGCACATCGCCGGGGATGGCAAACATATCCAGCCCCACCGAACAGACCGAAGTCAACGCCTCCAGCTTATCCAACCCCAGAGCGCCTTTTTGCACCGCATCAATCATCCCTTCATCTTCACTCACCGGAATAAAAGTGCCGCTTAAACCACCCACGTTTCCGCTGGCCATGGCACCTCCTTTTTTGACCGCATCCATCAGCAACGCAACCGCAAGGGTTGACCCGTGGGCGCCAATTTTTTCAATGCCAAATGCCTCAATCACATTGGCCACAGAATCACCCGCAGCCGTGGTCGATGCCAGGGAAATATCCACAATGCCAAACGGAATTTTTAATGCCGCTGCCAGCTCCCTACCTACCAGCTCACCGGCACGCGTAATTTTAAACACGGTCCGTTTGATCACTTCAGACAGCTGTGTCAAATCACATGTCCGGTGCTGCGCCACAACTGATTTGACCACCCCCGGTCCGCTGATACCGACATTTAAGGTGATATCACCTTCTCCCACCCCATGAAATGCACCGGCCATAAACGGGTTGTCCTCCGGTGCATTGACAAACACGACAAATTTGGCACACCCGATGGCATTTTTACTTTTTTCGGCCGTCTGCTTGAGCATACTGCCCAGCAGATTTACGGCATCCAGGTTTAAGCCCGCCACATTGGAACCGACATTTAAAAACGAACAGACCCGGTCGGTTTTTGATAATACATCGGGCAGCACATCAATAAGCATCCGGTCTGATTTTGTCAGCCCTTTCTGTACCATGGCCCCGAAACCGCCGATAAAATCAATCCCGGCGTCCGCTGCCGCCTGGTCAAGGGTTTTAGCCATTTCAATGAATTTGTTTTTGGTGCAATGGGTTTCCATGATCAGGCTGACCGGTGTAATGGAAATGCGTTTATTGGCAATCGGGATGCCATATTTCATTTCAAGAGCCCGGGCATGCTTCACGAGCTTGACTGCATTGGAAAAGATCTTGTCATAGACCTTTTTTTTAAACACTTTAAAGTCCGAATCAATACAGTCTTTTAAGTTAATGCCCAGTGTGGTGGTCCTGATATCAAGATTCTGATACAGGGTCATGCTCGCGGTTTCATATACTTCTTCTACGGATATTGTCATTTTTATACTCTGTGCATCATTTTAAAAATATTTTCATGCTGAAGCTGAACTTTGAGTTCAAGGGATTTGCCGATTTTTTCCAGTTCCCGGGTGATTTTTTCCATGGGAATAGTCGAGTTTTTGATGTCCACCAGCATGGTCATGACAAAATAACCGTCTCCCATGATCCGCTGGTTGATATCCTCAATATTAATATCTTTTTTATATAAAAAATTGGATATTTTGGCGACAATTCCTTTTTTGTCTTCGCCGATCACCGTAATAAACAAAAGCGCCTTTTCCATGGGTAACCCTTTATCATTAGTGGTTTTATTTTAACCTGTTCGGATCAATATACGCACATTTTAGTTATTAACACCCTATCCGTATAATATCAATTTTTAATACCACGATGGATTTATATCCGTCTTTTCGAGGCAGGCAGGGATAGTCAAAATTTCAATAGGGGAATATTTGGGTAAAATACAGCGGATGATAGTTGGCGCGAAGGTAGATCTGGGGAAATTCTTTGGTGAGATTTGAATGGCGATATAATGCCTTTAAGATACGTGTAATGTGTCGGTCGCCGGACCAGATGGTTTTGGGTTTATTGTCTTTGGACGCCTTGGAACAGCAATTAGCCACAAAATGAATATCCGTATCTTCCGGCGGATCTTTTCTGGTATCATGGAAGTAGTTTTTACAAAATTCAACAATGGCCGCATGCAGCGGATCTGATTTCAAGTCAAACACCTGGCCGTTTATTTTCAGTGTCTTTATAAACATATCGATTTGTTCAAGAAACTGCTTCTGGTTTTTCCATATTTCTTCCACCCAGCTGTCCTTGTCGCAGGCCCGTGTCTGATAAGTTTCAAAAAAATTCTGTAGTCCGGTGTCCAGTTCAACATAAATATCTTCAGAAATGGAAATCGCCGGAGTGTAAATGATCTCTTCAACCACCCGGACAAACCGTCTTAGTTCCTGGAACAGCATCGGGAGATATTTTGCATATCTCCGGTTGTTAACGCGTTTGATAAAGCCGATATAGTTGAAAATCTGGTTAATTTCCGAAGATTTGACAAATGCAGGGTGCCGCCGCTCGCTCCCATTGGGTATCTCGGATTTACGGGGGTCATCGATTCGGGGGATGGGGAAATTTTCGGGAATATAGGCGTTTAGAAAATTAGAATCGACAATATTCTCATACTGATTCGTTTCAAATACATTTTTTAATATGGCTGGATAATTTTCTAATTCTTGCATCAGGATGAGTTCCCGGTCACGGATTTTA
>CAZQLG010000164.1:2756-6418 GCA_964594105.1 uncultured Desulfococcus sp.
TTTTATCATGGTGATTAAATTTTTAATATTAAATCGTTGCAATGTCTTCTCTTTTTTCAAGAAGCACAAAAATCCGAAAAACTAACCGCTAATAATATAAAATAAGAATACCTAATTTATAAAACATTACGCGTTTCCCGAGTCAAGCATTTTTTATTTAAATCATTAATATTATTAAATAAAAATTTAAATAAATACCAATTCAAAAAACCTTCCTTACTATTCTCGCTTGTAGCACTGATCGCAGGGACTTAGAGAAGACTGACTATGTCATTACTTAAAAAATATAGATTTAAATACTTCGGTTAACAGGACAGGCTGTAATCACTTTGAATATATAGAAAAAATTCAGGGGGAAATATGTCTCGTTAAAAATACGGCCGGATAAGTTTTTTTCAATTTCACAGAAAAACTTAAACATTTGAATTTAATGTAAATTTTTTTTCTGCGCCATTCATTCACGCTTACCCCACCCCCAATATTATCAATTATATACGGTTTTCTTACGAATTCGCCACCTCTGAATCACTGGCGAGACCTTACAGGGAATCGATAAAATCAATATATATTTTTGCTGATTCTTCCGGGACTTCAATCATAGGGGCGTGTCCCACCCCCGCCAGAATCACCGTTTGAGAATTCGGTATCTGTTTTACAAAAATTGACGCATTGTTCACATGAATAACACGGTCCTCCGCCCCCCACAGAATTAATGACGGCGCGGTGATCTTTTCAATCGCATCACTAAACGCATACGGGAGCGCTTTGTGCAAATCTTTAAAAATCTTTCTATTGATGGCCTCATTTGCGACTGCTTTTTCAGCCATGACACTGGTTATCGGCCAGGGAATAAATGGTTTTTTTTCCAGCGCAAAATCAATTAATTTATAAAAATCATCATCGCAACTAACGATTAAAGGGTTTTCCCCTTTGTCAAGAAGTCGGGTGAGCTCGCAATCGTAAACAAATATCCCCGCCGGATCGATTAAAAAAAGTGACTGCACCTGTTCCGGATAAGCAACAGCATACAAAGCAGAAATGGCTCCGCCCATGGAATTACCGGACATATGAAATTTTTTGATATTCAATTGGGTCAAAATTTCATTCACATAACCCACCTGGTCATCATAGGTGTATTGCAGGTCAAAATCCTTCACGCTTTCCCCATGTCCGGGCAAATCCATAACTACCACATGATACGTATCCGTTAAATAAGCGGCAAACCGGACCCAGTTTTCCTTATTTGCGGCAAACCCATGGATCAGCACAATACACGGCTTATTTTCGCCATGCTCACTTTCCAACAGGCTGATGCTTTTTCCGCCCGCCTCAATAGTTTTTAAAAAAAGCCCGGCTTTCTCTCGTTCATAATTCATTGCCTTTTCATAAAGACTGTATTTGATTCCGGTGCACCCGGTCAAAAGAATCGTAACAGAAATAATCAGCAATCTGATCCCTCGGGCCCATCTCCTTGATTGCGTCATCATGATTTCCTTTGCATTGTTAATATAGTTTCACCGGTCAGTAAAAAACTGTTTTAAAGTTTCTTCTGCCAGATTTCAATGATCCGGTCAGCAACCTGAGCCGTCGTTAACAAATCCGTATCAATTTCATATTGCGCGGCATTTTCATATTTTGACATCCGCTGCGATAGGACTTCCGCCACTTCTTCAGTAAATGTTTTGCCGTCAGTCAGGGCCGGTCGCTGGGTGTCGCCTTCAATACGCGACACGATCACTTTCACTGAGGCCTTTAGCCAGACGATAACCGCATTTTTTTGAAGCGCGATGACATTCTTCGGCCGTTCGATCACACCTCCGCCGGTATCGACCACCCGATTATCCTGTTCAGACAACGCCCGGGCGAGCTCTGATTCGATATCACGAAATCGTGTCCAACCGAATTTTTCAACAATTTCAGGAATTGACATACCGGCCCGATCAACAATCTCTGCATCCATGCCAACGCATTCCATTTTCAGCCGTTCGGCAACAATCGTCCCTACCTCACTTTTTCCGGTTCCCCGATATCCAATCAACACAATATTCATGATTTTAGATGCTCCATGACGACCTTCCGCATCACCCCAACCGGTGCATCAACGCCGGTAAATCGTTCAAACTGCAAAACCGCCTGATTAATAAACATGTCCACCCCGGAAATCACCTGAAGGCCTTTTGATCTGGCATCTGCCAGCAGTTTTGTTTCAAGCGGCGTATACACAATATCAAAAACAACCTGCCCGTTTCTAAAAAGCGCGGGCGGCACCAAGGAAACCCCTTCTTTAGGATGCATGCCGATGGGGGTACAGTGAATCACAATATCCGCTGCTGCCATTGCCTCGTCAAGGGAGGTATCCGTCATTTTATTTGATTTTATAACGACCTGTGTGCTGGACGTTAAATCGGCTGTCAATTGCTGAAGTATTGTTTCATTGATATCTAAAATTTCAATTACCGCAGGTCCCCCATCACTTGCCAGGGTAAATGCGACGGCCCGGGCGGCCCCCCCGGCCCCCAGCATCAACACGTTTTTACCGTTAATTTCAACGCCAGCATCCACGAGGGCCTTTAATGCACCCGGTCCGTCCGTACCCAGCCCCAGGAGTCTTCCGTTATCATTAATAACGGTATTAATAGAACCAATACGGCGATCAACCGCTTCGATGGCATCCACATGTTTCATGGCCTCAATCTTGTGGGGAATCGTGACACTCATGCCGCGAAAATTTTCCAATGCCCGCATTCCGGCCAGCGCATGTTTTACATCCGCCACCCGAAACGCCACATACACAAAATCAAGGCCCAGTTCGGCAAATGCTGCATTATGAATTGCCGGGGAAAGACTATGGGCCACCGGATTGCCGATAATCGCGCAAATCCGGGTGCTGGTTTTTATTGATCTCACATTTTTCATTCACCGCTCCATGGATAACTACCCATTATAATTTATCAAAATCAATCGGTTATGCAACAATAAATATTTATTCATCTGCTCTCAATAACAAATGTCTAATCTATTCCTATCCGGTTCCTTCTTTGCCATATATCTATCAAAAAAACAAACAGGATGCATTAATTACAGGCAGGCATTGGGTGAATAAGGACACATACTGATTGCAACAGACCTTTGGCTGAAACGCCAAAAACGTAACAAAAAAAATATGCTGACACTAAAAATCAGCATCCGCATATCACAGAGGAGGTACAAAAAAAATTAGCACACTGCTATTAAAATGATCTTACAACAAAAGGCCGGTGGATGATATCAGGCATTTCCTGATTTTTATGTCAGTAATTGTCCTACAAAATCACCTTGATTCGTGTGTGCCCACCCAGTCCTTTCTACAAAGGATTTTAACCAGTTTTCCGCCAATATACCCGGCCGCGCCGGTGACCAGAATATTCATAATTAATCCTTTTTTGCTTAATTCCGAATCCTTGGCATGGCCAGCAATTTTACAGCAAACCGCATAGTAAACGGCAGTAACCAGCATTGAAAAGCCATCAAATGGGTAATTCCTATTTTCCAATGAAGCTTATTTTCCGCCCGAAAAAAAATATCCAAACCGGGACGCTGCCCGGAATGCAAAAAAGAACGAATTGATCCGCCGAGGTTTAGAATCAGATAGTTCCCGTACGAAAACCCTAAAATTAAACTTG